>JBLHLE010000606.1:0-5294 GCA_047620805.1 Pirellulaceae bacterium | reverse complement strand
GAATCGCTGGCGGCTCCATTCGCACTGCCAACTTTTGATAGCCGACGCTCGTCAATGTTGCCGCGATTTGCTCATCGCGAGGAAGCTGAAACGCTGCTTCACCTCGAGATGCAGCTCCGAAATTCCACAACGCCACCAACGGCCCGACAGTGATGTCGAAGGCGCCATTCGAAAGCTCCGATATCTCCCTGGCGCGGTTAACAACCTCCGCTGTTTCACGCGATACCTCGAACCACTCCGTATCAGTGGAGGCATTGAACCGGGAAACTTCAGATTCGGAGAGATACGTCGACATCAACGAATTGATGCGAGCCAGCTTTACCTGAATCTTATCCTTTAACGACTCAACATCGCTCGCCTTGCCGTCGACCACGACTTTGACGACGAACGTCGTTCCCATCGTCGACCCGCGAAAAGTCGCGACATCGGCAAACGCACTTCGAGGCCCAACGGCAAGTGCAGCGACGACGACGGCAATAGAAAAGAAAACCGCGAAGCTGAACTCGACATTTTTCTTGGATGTCACAGCCTTGTTAGATATCGCAGCCATAGCTCTCGTCCGCCTATAGTTGAAAGCAAGTCCCGCCCAAAAAATAGAGGTGAGAGTATGGTGCTTCTGCCTCAGCCGCCGAAATCGTCGTAAGCGATATTCTCTGGCTCAACGCCGAGATCGTCCAGCATCTTGAAGACAGCCGCGTTCATCATCGGAGGACCGCAAATGTAATACTCGATATCCTCTGGCGCCGGATGATCTTTCAAGTAGTTATCGAGCAATACTTGGTGAATAAAGCCTTTGTAGCTAGTCCAGTTGTCTTCGGGCAATGCATCGGACAAAGCGACGTTGATCGAAAAGTTCGGAAACTCCTTCGCGATCGCTTCGAACTCTTCCATGTAGAACAGCTCGCGAGCACTTCTTCCACCGTACCAGTACGATACTTTGCGGGTCGTCTTTTGTCTCTTGAACAGTTCATAAATATGACTACGAAGGGGAGCCATTCCAGCGCCGCCACCGATGTAGACCATTTCGGCATCTGAGTCTTTGATAAAGAACTCGCCATAGGGTCCCGAAATCGTGACTTCATCACCTGGCTTGCAGCCGAAAATGTATGAGGAAACTTTACCGGGCGGAATTCCCTCGGGAGCACGCGGAGGTGGCGATGCAATCCGTATGTTGAGCATGATGATGCCCTCTTCGCCCGGATAGTTAGCCATTGAATAGGCTCGCACTACGGGCTCTTCGACAGTCGACACGTATCGCCAAACGTCGAATTTGTCCCAGTCTTCGCGATATTCTTTTTCGATCTCGAATTCTTTGTAGTTCTGTACATGCGCTGGTACTTCGATTTGAATAAACCCACCAGCTTTAAAGGCAACTTCCTCGCCAGGAGGCAACTCGAGCACAAACTCTTTGATGAACGTCGCAACATTGTGATTCGATTTAACTTTACACTTCCACTTCTTCGTCTCGAATGCCTCGTCGGGGACCTGAACTGTCATGTCCTGCTTGACGGCAACCTGACACGAAAGCCGGCAACCGTCTCGAGCTTCGCGTTTATTAATATGCGAGCGTTCGGTCGCCAGAATGTCGCCGCCGCCGTCCAGTACTTTGACGATACACTGTGCGCACGTGCCGCCACCGCCGCATGCCGAGGACACAAAGATCCCCTGCTCGGCCAAAGCGTTCAGCAGCTTACCACCCGCCGGAACCGAAATATCTTTTTGACCATTGATGTTAATGTTGATGTTACCGGACGGTACCAGCTTCCATTTGGCCGCCAAGATAATGGCGACCAAAGCGAGAACCACCGCCGTAAACATCCCGACGCCAAGTACGATTTCGATTTCTTGCATAGGACTGTGCTATTGTTGGAGTTGGCTATGTAACTAGTTTATTTTTCGAACTGTCAAAGCTGTTCATTTCGGAAACCTATATACCGCCAAACGACATGAAGGCTAAAGCCATCAAACCGACGACGATGAACGTGATCCCGAGGCCTCGCAAGCCTGTCGGAACGTCGCTGTATTTCATCTTCTCGCGAATACCAGCCAATGCCATGATCGCCAACGCCCAGCCGACACCTGCACCGAATCCGTAAACGCAGCTTTCGGGGAAGTTGTAGTCGCGTTCGACCATGAACAGCGAACCGCCAAGGATCGCGCAATTCACGGTGATCAACGGCAGGAAGATACCCAAAGCGTTGTAAAGCGGCGGGAAGTAACGATCGAGCACCATCTCCAGAATCTGAACCATGGCCGCGATTACGCCGATATAGCTAATCAAGCCAAGAAATTCCAGGTCGGCGGTGGCCAAGTCAGAACTAATCCATTTCAGCGCGCCTTCTTTGAGCAGATATTGGTAAATCAAATTATTGGCAGGGATCGTGATCGCCATGATCACAATCACAGCAACTCCCAAACCTGTTGCAGTCTTCACGTTTTTGGAAACGGCCAAGAAGGTGCACATTCCCAAGAAGAAAGAGAGGGCCAAGTTCTCGATGAATATCGACCGCAACAGAATATCTAAGTAGTGATCCATGGCTTACGCTTCCTTCTCAACTTGTTCAGGCTTCCAAGTCCGAATCGCCCAAATCGAAAGGCCAATGATAAAGAAGGCACTCGGCGACAACAGCATCAAACCGTTCGGGTTGTACCAGCCTCCGTCTGTCCACAACGGCAAGACTTGGATTCCCCACAGCTTGCCAGAGCCCAGCAATTCGCGGAAGAATCCAACCACCAGCAAGATCAAGCTGTAGCCAAGACCGTTGCCGAGACCATCCAACATGCTGATAGTCGGCGGGTTCTTCATTGCAAATGCTTCGGCTCGACCCATCACGATACAGTTGGTAATGATCAAGCCAACGAAGACCGACATCGTCCGGCTTACTCCGGGAACAAACCCCTTCAGCACTTCGTCGACGAAGATCACCAGCGAAGCAATGACCGTCATTTGAACAATAATGCGAATGCTGCTGGGTATGAACGAGCGAATTAAGCTGATCGAGGCGTTGGATAAAACCAGCACGAAGGTCACCGCCAAACACATAGTAACGGCGGTCTGCAATTGCGTGGTCACCGCCAGCGCCGAGCAGATACCTAGGACCTGCAAAGCAATTGGGTTACTGTTGATCAGCGGATCGAGAACAATGTCTTTCGGTTTGGGATCAGCCATCGCTTCCTACCTTTAAAGCCATGAGCTTTTGTTCGAGTTGGCCGTCTCCGGCTCGCAAAATTTCTAAAACTGGGCCGTACCCTTCGTCGGACAACCAATATCGAACGAGATTGGAAACTCCGCGGCTGGTGATCGTCGCGCCGGAAATTCCATCCACTTGATGAGATGGTTGAATCGCTGCACCCTTCGTGACTTCGATGATTACGTTGCCATCCTCGTCGAACAACTGCAGATTGCGATCCGTTCGCCAACTAGCCTTGAACTTTTCGCTTTCGATCTCGCCGCCAAGTCCTGGAGTTTCTTTGTGATCGTAGAATGTTAAACCTGTCGATGTCTTGCCGTCAGCCTGGATGGCCAAAAAGCCGTACAGCGTCGACCAAAGTCCCTTGCCATACACTGGTAGTACCAAGTGCGTGACTTTATTGTTCGCGTCTCGAAAGGCGTAGACCCGACCGTACTTTTCGCGACGCTTGATTCCTGCAATGTCGTTGGCGGAATTGATCTCAACGCTCTGGTCGGGGTTCTTTGCTGCGGATCGCTGATTGTAATTCGCGGCAACAACAGTCCCTTCCGCATGCAGGTTTGCCGTTCCTAATTCAATCACGAATTTAAACGCCTCTTCGTCGGCTTTACCAGCTGCCAAGAGAATGTTTTCCTTCTCATAAGCCGCTCTGTTCGCATTTTGCAGTGGACGCAGCACGACGGCGGCACTCGACACCAATAACGAACAAACAATGCAAAGGACTGCGGCTACCGCAAAAGTGCCGCCTACACTATCACGCGACATAGCGGGCCTTCCTTCTCTTAACATTGGATTGAATGACGTAATAATCGATCAGCGGAGCCATTGTATTGCCGAACAAGATGGCCAACATGATGCCCTCGGGAAAGGCGGGATTGATTACTCGAATCAATATCGTCATCACTCCGATTAAGATTCCGTAAACCCACTGCCCCGTATCGGTCATCGCCGCGGATACCGGATCCGTCGCCATGAAGACAGTACCGAATGCGAAACCGCCAATGACCAAATGCCAGTACGGCGGCAAGGCGAACAAAGCGTTTGAATCGCTGCCGATCATCCAGAACACCGTCGAAAGACCAACCGCTCCAGCGGTCACGGCAAGCATGATTTTCCAGGAACCGATGCCGACGCCGATCAGTATTGCGGCGCCCAGCAAACAAGCTAAGGTCGACGTCTCACCCATCGATCCCTGCATGTTGCCAAAAAATGCCTGACCCCAGGTCTCGCTGACTACCGACATGCCTTGCACGGGAGTAGCCGCAGCGAGTGCGCCTAGCGGAGTCGCTCCACTGAAGCCATCGGCAGCCGTCCAAACGCTGTCGCCGGTAATCTGACCCGGGTAGGCAAAATATAGAAACGCGCGAGCGGTCAAAGCTGGATTGAGGAAGTTCTTACCCGTTCCTCCAAACACTTCTTTGCCAATCACCACTCCGAAACTGATCCCCAAGGCAACTTGCCAAAGTGGAATAGTCGGTGGCAGCGTTAGCGGAAACAACAAACCCGTTACGAGAAAACCTTCGTTGACTTCGTGCTTGCGAACAATACTGAAGATGACTTCCCAGATACCGCCAGCGGTCATACAAACGATATAGACTGGCAAGAAGTACATGGCTCCATGGACCATATTATCGAGCACACTATTTGCGTTAAAACCGCAGCCGAGTGCCTGGACGATTTGGCCTCGCCATCCAGAAAAAACGGCAACTTCTTCGGACGAAGAAATTGCCAGGTTGGCTTGCAATCCAGTGTTGTACAACGCCATCAGCACACACGGTCCGAGGGCGAGAACAACCAGCACCATCATGCGTTTCAAATCGAGTGAATCGCGGACGTGCGAGGATGTCTTGGTAATCTCGCCAGGCGTGTACAGAAAGGTATCTAACGCCTCGTACAGCGGATATAGCTTTTCTAGTTTGCCACCCTCTTTGAAGGTGGGCTCGAGGTAATCGAGCCAATTGCGAAGAAACTGCATTCGAATCTAACCTTCGCGTTCAATATGGTCTAAACATTTTCGCAGCAACGGTCCGTACTCGTTTTTACCGGGACAGACAAACGTGCATAGCGCCAGATCTTCTTCGTCCAATTCCAAACAACCCAGCA
>JBLHLE010000605.1:0-5314 GCA_047620805.1 Pirellulaceae bacterium | reverse complement strand
TCGGAAGAATTGCGGCTTGGAATGTACTAAGATGGACGGCTGTATTGAGCCTCGTAAACTCGACTTCATGTTCCACCAAAATGGTATCCATTCAATGAAGAACATCAATAGTTTCGCCTATCCGCTTTTTGTCGTGCTGGTCCTTTTTTCAACCTTGTCACTTTCAACCTTGTCACTTTCAACCTTGTCACCTTCAACGACGTCACTAAACGCTCAAGAGTGGGCCCGTTTCCGTGGCACCAACGGCGAAGGCTTCGGCAAGGGTAAGTTTCCCGCGAAGTTTACGGAAGCTGATTACAACTGGAAAACGAAATTACCGGGGATCGGACATTCGTCACCCGTCGTGTGGGGCGACAAGATCTTTTTGATTAGTGCGGATCAAGCGAGTGCGACGCGATACATATTGTGCCACAGTACGAAGAACGGTAAACAACTTTGGAAGCGCGAATACAAATCGAGTCCTCACCACCTCCACTCGCGAAGCAGCTACGCATCTTGCACGCCAGCCGTCGATGCGGATCACGTTTATGTTGCTTGGTCGACGCCAGAGAAAACGACGCTTCTAGCGCTGGACCACGAGGGTAAAGACGTTTGGGATCTAGATCTTGGACCGTGGGTCAGTCAACACGGATTTGGAACATCGCCGCTGTTGTACAAAGACATGGTCATTCTCAATAACTCTCAACAAGAGCAAGAACTGAAAGAAGGGGAGCAGGCAGGAAAGAGTTTCGTCATGGCGTTTGACCGCGCTACCGGCCAAGAACGCTGGCGAAAGGCACGCCAGAGTGTGCGGGTTTGCTATTCCGTTCCGATGATCATGAAACGGGAAGGTCAATCCGACGAGTTGATCTGTTGCAACACAGGAGACGGCGTCTACAGTTTGAATCCAATGAATGGGGACTTGAATTGGGAAATGGAACCGTTCGCAATGCGAACAGTTGCTTCGCCGATTACGGCAGGCGGCTTGATCATCGGGAGCACGGGATCGGGCGGTGGTGGCAACTACTTGGTTGCGGTTCGGCCCAACGACAAGATTGTTTATAAGATCGACAAACTAGCTCCCTACGTACCGACGCCCGTTGCCAAGGGCGATATCGTGTTCCTCTGGTACGACAAAGGCATGGTCACATGCATCGACGCCAAAGATGGCAAAGTTCATTGGCGTGAACGAGTGGGCGGTGGCTTCTCTGGTTCACCAGTACTCGCCGATGACAAGATCTACTGTATCGATGAAGCTGGGACAGTTGTGGTTTTGGCGGCATCGACGGAATACAAATTGCTCGCCCGCAACGAACTCGGCGAAGACAGTCGCAGTACGCCAGCGATTTCTGACGGTCGCATGTACCTGCGAACTTATTCACATTTAATTTCGATTGGCGATGGTTCGTAGGCTACTTGGGCAAGATTCTCCTGTATTTGTAAGGTCGAGCACGATTCATGAAGTGGCAATTTTGGATCGATGTTGGCGGAACATTTACGGATTGTTTTGCGGTTTCGCCGGCGGGACTGAGCCAGAGATTGAAAGTGCTCAGTTCCGCGGTAACAAAAGGGGTGATCGACAATGTCGATGTTACCCGCTTGTACGATCCATCTCGCGCCGCTGACCGCGACGGTTTTTGGTCCGGTTACAGTATTCGTTGTTTTGCCGCTGACGGCTCCGCTTTGCATGAGTCAGAAGTCTTGAATTTCATTGCGGACCGCGGTGAATTTCAGCTCGCCCTGCCCTGCCCTGACGCCGCGAGACGCTATGAACTGTTTAGCGATGAAGAGGCGCCGATTTTGGCGATTCGTAACGTCTTGCAGTTGGGGCTTGAAGATCCAATTCCGAACTGTGTCGTCAGACTTGGAACGACTCGAGGGACCAACGCTTTATTGACTCGCTCCGGTGCCAAAACTGCACTGGTTACGACGAGAGGGTTTCGCGATGTGTTGCAGATCGGCAATCAAGATCGCCCGCATATTTTTCAATTGAACATTCAGCGTTCCGAAATGTTGTATCAACAAGTCGTCGAAGCTGACGAACGGATCAACGCCAGTGGCGAAATCGCGAGACCGCTGGTCGAGGAGCACTTGCGGAACGAATTGACAGAGGTGCTGAATAACGGCATCGAATCCGTGGCGATATGTTTGTTGAACGCCTATTGCAACGGCAGCCATGAACGACGGATCGCCGAGATTGCCCGAGAAGTTGGCTTCCCTTACGTTAGATCGTCACACGAAGTAGCTCCCCTGATCAAAATTGTTTCCCGCGGTGACACGACGGTCGCCGACGCCTATCTCAATCCGGTGTTGCAGGAATACATCGCGAGTTTGCAGCGGAGTTTGGGTGAGGCGTCGGAGTTGCGGTTGCTGACGTCGGCCGGCGGACTCGTTTCCGCCGCTCAATTTTCTGGCAAAGACAGTATCCTCTCGGGCCCCGCTGGAGGTGTAGTTGGATTTTCTCGCGTAGCGAAGTCGGTCGGCTTTCCTCGCGCGATAGGGTTTGACATGGGCGGGACGAGCACAGATGTCTCCCGCTACGACGGACGGTTTCAGTTCGAGTACGAAACGAAGAAGGCGGGTGTCAGGATTGTGGCGCCGATGATGGCGATCGAAACTGTTGCCGCAGGTGGTGGGTCCATTTGCGATTTCGACGGAGTCAAATTGACCGTTGGTCCGGCGAGTGCCGGCGCCGAGCCCGGCCCAGCCTGTTACGGCCGCGGCGGTCCGCTGGCCGTTACCGATCTGAATGTCGCATTAGGCAAAGTGCCGCCCGACCAGCTTCCGTTTCCCCTCGACTACGACGCCGTCCACGAAAGACTTGAATCGCTTTGTCGGCGAGTTGAGACCGCGACCGGCAAAAGACTCGAAGCTCTCGAATTGGCCGCCGGGTTCTTACAGGTCGCAAATGCGAATATGGCCGAGGCGATACGCTCGATTTCGGTCGCGCAAGGTTACGATCCTCGCGAATTTGCCATGGTCGCGTTCGGAGCCGCAGCAGCTCAACATGCTTGCTCCGTAGCAGAAGCATTGGACATCGATACGATTATTAATCATCCCGATGCCGGAGTGCTCAGCGCGCTGGGAATAGGTTTAGCTGATGTTGTGCGTCACGACGTGCGGGGGGTCTACCGAGCGTACGATGAAGCGGTCGCCGCCGAGTGTTCAGCACTCTCCGCGGAACTCGCTCTGCCGCTGGTCGAAGATGTCGTCGCCGAAGGGATTTCACGTGAAGCGATTGAAGTTATTCACTCGTTGGATTTGCGATACCACGGCACCGATGCACCGCTGACCGTGACGCAGAGTCAGCAGAGAGACTTTCTCGCCGAGTTTCTAGAGCAGCATCAGCGATTGTACGGTTACCTTCACGGAGAGAAGACGATCGAGGTCGTCGCTGTGCGCGTCGAGGTAATAGGAAGTTCCACCACGGAGCTGCGACCGTCTGTTTCTGTACAACCAAGGCTGGCAACTCCATTGCGGACAACTCGTGTGACGTTTGCCGGTCAGCAGATGGAAGTCCCCGTTTACGATCGAGCTGAGCTGCAACCAGGCGCTGCATTGACGGGACCCGCCATCGTAGTTGAACTGACTTCGACGACCGTCATCGACCCGGGGTGGCGGGCTGAGGTTCTTTCAGAAGGCGAGTTTCTTCTGCGGCGCGATCGGGCAAACGCCGCACTTGAGCGCATTGGCGTAACTGCCGGCGAAGAGGCGGATCCTATTCGACTCGAGATTTTCAACAATCACTTCGCTGCGATCGCCGAGCAGATGGGGATAACGCTGCGGAATACTTCGAGCAGCGTGAACGTCAAAGAGCGTTTGGATTTCAGCTGTGCGATCTTCACGGCCCGCGGGGAATTGGTCGTCAATGCGCCACACATTCCCGTACATCTTGGCGCGATGAGCGAAACGGTGAAGCAACTTTTGCGACGCCAAGCCGGCGCGATTTATGCGGGCGATGTCTTTGTGACTAACGATCCCTATCGCGGTGGTTCGCACTTGCCAGACGTTACCGTTGTGACGCCCGTCTTCGCTAGTGACGATCAGCTGTTGTTCTATACAGCGAGCCGAGCGCACCATGCGGAGATCGGCGGGATAACTCCGGGGTCTATGCCCCCTTTCTCAAAGAATCTGTCGGAAGAGGGGATTGTACTTCGCGAGTTCAAGGCGGTGGATAAAGGGGAGTCGCGCTTTGAACAGTTGCGGCAGCAGTTGCTCGGCGGCCCCTTTCCAACTCGTAGTGTCGCGGACAATCTAGCCGACATATCGGCGCAGATTGCAGCCAACCAACAGGGTGCCACCGACCTTTTGCGGTTGTGCGAGCGGTTTGGTTGGCGGATCGTATCCGCGTACATGATGCATATTCAAAACGCGGCCGAACAAAAAATGCGGCAGGTGTTAGCACAGTTCCCGGACGGTCAATATCGCTTTGAAGATCATTTGGATAACGGAGCTCGAATCTGTGTGATGATCGATGTCGACGGCGACAAAGCACGAGTCGACTTTACCGGCACTGCGGAAGTGCTGGACGGCAATCTGAATGCCAATCGAGCTATCGCGACCGCTGCAGTAATGTATTGTTTTCGGTGTCTATTGAATGAAGACATTCCGTTAAATGAGGGTGTGTTGGCTCCGATTACGATCGAGCTGCCAACTTGTTTATTGAATCCCCCGGCACACGACGATCCGGCCGAGTGTCCGGCGGTTGTGGGCGGCAACGTCGAAACGTCGCAGCGCGTCGTCGATTGCTTGCTGGGTGCCCTGGGGATCGCCGCGGCCAGTCAGGGGACGATGAACAATACTCTTTTCGGCGACGACACATTTGGCTACTACGAGACGATTTGCGGCGGTGCCGGCGCGACAGCCGATGGACCGGGTGCCAGTGCTGTTCACACTCACATGACCAACACCCGGATTACCGACCCCGAAGTTTTGGAACAGCGGTATCCCGTGCGGTTATTAGAGTTTTCGATTCGCAAAGGATCGGGTGGTGAGGGTCGGCAGCGCGGTGGCGACGGCGTCATCCGGCGGATTGAATTCCTCAAACCATTGAAGCTATCTCTGTTGACTCAGCGTCGAGGACCTTACGCACCTTACGGTTTACAGGGGGGTAACGCGGGCGCGTTGGGCAGTAACACGCTGATCAAAGCAGATGGCTCGCAACAGCAACTACCCGCGCAAACCGAGTTGAGTGTCGAAGCCGGCGATCAGTTGAAACTAGAGACTCCAGGCGGCGGCGGTTTCGGCCGCGACACATAGTCGCCTTTCGCTCCGCGAAATAGTGTCTTCTTTCTGTTGGTCGATAAGTCACATTGACTAATTTAGATTGGGTTGT
>JBLHLE010000604.1:0-5315 GCA_047620805.1 Pirellulaceae bacterium | reverse complement strand
CGGCCGCGAGTTAGACTACTACGATGATTGCCCCATTCAGCGGATTGCATCCGAGCTCGAGAACAATGACAATCGTTTCTCGATTCTGGTATTGGGAATCGTCAAGAGCTACCCGTTTTTGAATCGAAAAAACTCCACCGAAAATCCCCTGGGACAATCTCCATGAATCGTTTGATCTCTCGAAGGCGGATCTTGCGAGCAGGCGGCGCGTTGCTGACCCTGCCGCTATTTGAATCCATGTTCCCAGCGCGTCTCTTTGGAGCCAATGCCATTCGACCGCCCATTCGGTTTGGTATTTTCACTGTGACCGGCGGAACGGTGATTGAATCCTGGAAACCGGCCGAGTCCGGGCCACTTACAAAATTGCCTTCGATACTGCGACCGCTCGAATTCGCCAAGAATGATGTGACTGTCGTATCTGGATTGTGTAATAGCGGTCGCTCGGACAATCTGAATGCTCACGAGCATTGCTCGCTCACGCACTTGACTGGTGCGGCGTCTGTGAAAAAACAGGGTGGCAAGTTGTACGCAGGCGTTTCCGTCGATCAGGCTGCAGCCCGGGTGCTGGGAAAAGACACGCTACTCCCGTCCCTCGAAATTGGCTTGAACGGCGGTGAAAAGAACTATTCATTCCGTGCGCGAGATTCGGTCGTGCCGTACGAGGGCAATCCGCGGCTCATATTCGATCGAATGTTTCGCGGCAGACAGCCCGTGGTACCCAACTGGAAGAGGCGAGCGGCAGCGAGTTTGACCGCTGGGAATTTGACCGCTGAAGGTTTGCCAAAGGGGACGTCGCCGACAGAGGAAACTCGCGACGCCGCCAGCGGCGATAAATCACTCGAACACAGCGTGCTCGATTTGGTACTCGCGCAAGCCAATGATCTCCGCCGTCAGCTTGGTCGCACGGACCAGCGGAAGCTGGACCAGTATCTCGATTCCGTGCGTTCCGTCGAGACACGTTTGGCGTTTCTTGAGTCGCGACAGCGCGAGGATCTGCTCGACCTCGCCTCACCGGGCCCGTCGAAGTTGAATCTTCCCAATGATTTGCCCAAACTGGGTACGCCGATTTGGGAGATAACCCGGCCGATCGATCGAGACCCATCGCGACATGCCGACTACATTCGACTGATGGCCGACATGATGGTCTTGGCGTTTCAAACTGACACGACGCGAGTTGCGACTGTCGCCGTCGGCAGTGACGAGTCGCTGTTTCCCGGCGTGGTCACTGTCGGATACGAGCGGCACTGCCACACGCTCGAACATCAGGGCAACTCCTTTCGACCGGAAGACGCCGACCCTATCGCTCGCGAGGCCTGCCGTCAGATACACGCTTGGTATACGCAGTTGTTCGCTGAAACCGTTCGCAAAATGAAGGAACTCGACGAAGGCGGCAGTTCGCTATTGGACAACACGGTGTTGATGTACTCCAGCTATATGGCAGACGGTGGTCACGGCCGCGACGACTATCCGGTCGTCCTCGCAGGTGGAGCGAACACGGGCCTGAAAGCGGGCCGCCACTTGTCCTTCGACAAGAAAGCCCCCATGTCGAACCTGTACGTCGAGTTGCTCAATTTGCTCGGCGTTCCCACGGAATCTTTCGGCGAAAGTCACACTTCGCGATTTGCGGGCGACCTTAACGGTCGATTGCCGGGGTTGGTATAAGTCATGCAGACAAAAACGATATCTGGCCTATTCGTGGCGGTCGGACACGATGGACTTCGGCTGAGTTCCAAAGATGGACTCCAGTGGAAGCACGCGCAAACTGGCAAGGAGGGCGAAATCTATCGCGCCGTGTCGTTTGGCAATTCGCGATTCGCTGCGGTTGGTTCGTATGGCGGCGCAAACATTTTCGCCTCCTCGGCAGATGGTGTTAGCTGGGATACGGCGACACAGGATGCTCGTTATGTCAACTATCTTCGCGGTATCGGATATGGCGGCGGTGAGTTTCTCGGTTTGGGCGGCGATCCGGGTGCGGTGGGAAATTCAAGACCGTTTGTAGCCAGGTCCGCCGATGGCAAGTCGTGGAGTGAAAGCATCCCAGTTAAGGTCACGCAGTCGCTTTTGCCTGCCGCTGCGCGGTCTCAGGATCCCACTCAGGATCCCACTCAGGATCCCACTGCCGAAGTAAAACCGCCGGCGTCGAGCAAAAACATGCTGCGGCGTTTTGCATTTGGAAACGAACTTTACGTTGCGGTAGGAGACCGCGGGCGACGGTCTGTTTCAAAGGATGCAATCGAGTGGACGGATGTGCCGAATGTGAAGGCTATCGACACGCTCATTGACGTAGCGTTTGGCAATGGCCGTTTTGTCGGAGTCGGTCTTCACGGCTCGCGAATAAGCACCGTCGATGGTGCTACTTGGACTGAGCGGTTGATCGGCGAGGAGGGCGAGCACATCAATTCCGTCGTCTGGACCGGTGAAGGTTTTGTCGCCATTGGCCAAGGGGCAACTTACTTTTCGCCCGACGGTTTGAAGTGGCAACGCACGCCAAACGAAAGCGCTCCGTTATTTGGTGTGTTTGGCGATGGCATCTTCGTCGGCTCGAATTGGCGAGGTCGCATACTGCGTTCGACCGACGCGATCCAATGGAAAGACGTGCACAAGGCCGAGCATCACATAGAGGCGATCGCATTTGGCCGTGTTGCAACAACCTCTGGAGATTCGTAAGCCGCCCCGCTGGTGCCAGGCTGTGTACATCGGTTGAGATATTTGCCTGTCGCGCAAACTTCCAAAGCAACGCAAAATTCTAAAGTGATACAGACTCCGAAAGTAAATGTAAAAGTAACAGTAAAGGAACAGCTCCCATGCAGCCAAGAATTTCCGCCTTCCCCAAATGCTATCTGGAAGATATCGCTGGCGCGCGGACAATGTCGGTTTTTGACTGGATTGAAATGGCCCAGTCGTTGGATGCCGATGGTTTGGAAATGTATGACGGTTTTTTTACGAGCTTGGAACCGGAGTATCTGGATCAAGTCGGCGAGGCAATTTCCCAGGCTGGGTTTGTAATGCCGATGTTGTGCTGCTCACCCGATTTCACTAACCCTGACGCGGACGCGCGTAAACGAGCCATCGATCGCGAGGCGGCGATGATCGAAGTGACGTTTCGTCTGGGCGGCAAAGGCGCTGTCTGTCGAGTACTCAGCGGCCAGCGATATCCCGATGTCCAACGCCAACAGGGAATTGATTGGGTCGTGGAGTGCATCGAAGCTGTGCTCCCAGTAGCTCGCGAACACGGCGTGATTCTGGGACTGGAGAACCACTATAAAGATGGCTTCTGGAAGTATCCGGAGTTCGCTCAGAAACAAGATGTTTTCCTCGAGTTGTTAGCCGCGATTTCGGAGCGAGAATTCTTCGGTGTGCAATATGATCCGTCGAATGCGATCGTGGCCGGTGACGATCCGTTAGACCTGTTGAGGCAGGTGGCCGATCGCGTTGTCAGTATGCACGCCAGCGACCGTTATCTCGCCGAGGGAACTACGTTGGATGAGCTGCGGCAGAGCGATGGGACGCTGGGCTATTCGCCCGATCTGTGCCACGGCGTCACCGGACAGGGCTTGAACGATTTCGACACGATCTTCAGCATCTTGGCCGAACATAACTACCAGGGCTGGATCAGTATCGAAGATGGGATGAACGGGATGGGCGAGATGGCGGAGTCGCTGGCTTTCCTCCGCAAGATGGTCGCCAAACACTTCACCGAGCAGTAATCATGAGACGAGTAAAGACCGCCATCATCGGCTGCGGCAAAATTGGGGCGACGCACGCTCTAGCGCTCAGCAAACTCGACGAATCTGAGTTTGTCGCTGTCTGCGATGCTCAGCTTTCCCGTGCCCAATCGTTTGCGGATCAATACGGCGTTCGAGCATTCGACTGTGTAACGGAAATGCTAAGTTCGGCAGATGTCGAGGCGGTGACAATTTGTACGCCGCACCCGCTGCATGAAGAACCGTGTGTGCAGGCGGCGCAGGCAGGCGTGCATGTCTTGATTGAAAAGCCGATGGCGTCCTCGCTGAAAGCTTGCGACGCGATGCTCGAAGCGGCGGACAAGCACGGCATCAAACTCGGTATCGTCAGTCAGCGGCGTTTATTCGAGCCGGTCCAGCGGATGAAGGCAGCTATCGATGCGGGAAAAATCGGCGTTCCCGTACTCGGTACGTTTTCGATGTTCAGTTGGCGCGACCAAGCGTACTACGAATCCGATCCCTGGCGCGGCAAGTGGGAGACCGAAGGAGGCGGCGTACTGGTCAACCAATCGCCTCACATGCTCGACATGTTGCAATGGTTCATGGGCGAAATTGAAGAGGTATCCGGTTACTGGTCGAATCTGAACCATCCTTACGTTGAAGTCGAAGACACCGCAGTGGCGATGATCCGCTTCAAATCGGGTGGACTCGGTAACATCGTAAGCAGTCTTTCGCAAAAGCCCGGCATTTATACGAAGGTCCATGTCCATGGAGCGAACGGAGCGTCCGTCGGAGTGCAAACCGACACAGGAGCCACATTCGTCGCTGGCATGAGCGGTATCACTCCGCCACCGTTTAACGACGTCTGGACTATTCCGGGCGAGGAATCCAAACTGGCCGAATTCGAGGCCATCGATCGCGAAACTTTCAAAGGTGTCGACGCGACAACTCACTATCACCAATTACAAATCCAGGACTTCCTGCAATCGATTCGCGATGACCGCGAGCCGCTGGTAACTGGTGTCGAAGGACGAATCGTAGTCGAGATGTTCACCGCAATTTATCGTTCCAGCGAACTCGGCCGCCCCGTGCGATTTCCGCTTTGAATTGAATCCACGTACCTATCCAAAAGGTACGCGAAGCACCTTGCACTAAACCCGCCAGATTGCCGCAATTTTGGCTTGCCCGCCCTTTCCGCTCTGCTCCGACGGTCACACTCGCCCTTGTTGTATTCCAATTGGGCAATCAGACCACAATCCACTTAAGAAGTCAGTTGCCATGATTCACTCGTTGATCGCTAGCAGCGTTGACATTTTCTTAATCGAGTTTAAATTTTGAAGAACGTCAACCGTCAATTTGTTTTCGACGTGCGGTCTTCGTAGCACGCGTAGCCAATGCAGACGATTAATGCAGACGATTAATGCAGACTCCCGCCTGCGTAACAGATGAACGATCTATCTGTCTGTACATCTATCGAGGGAGACTCTAATGGTTGTGCTCAATCAGAAGAGGGTGAGCGGCAGCGTTGTGCCTTACCAACCAGCTCGAGGTCGTTATGCACCTCGCGCGTCAGTCGAAGACTTTTGCCGTCCAGCGACATCGGTCGTGACGGGACGTCCGAACATTGAGGAA
>JBLHLE010000603.1:0-5323 GCA_047620805.1 Pirellulaceae bacterium | reverse complement strand
TGCTCAGTTAAGACATGCTCAGTTAAGACATGCTCAGTTAAGACATGCTCAGTTAAGACATGCTCAGTTAAGACATGCTCAGTTAAGACATGCTCAGTTGATTGAAATATCAAGAGGCCAAGTGAAGTCGCAGGCGTCACTTGGCCTTTTTGCTGCGCGAACGTGTCTGTTGAGGGCTTTGGACTTTCAGCAGTGATGCGAGGTCCAATCGATTGAGCAAGTCGGAGGTGATCGGCCGTTTTTCATCCCAGAAGATTTGGCTTCGAAAGAACTGCTGGACGGGATCGGAGTGGAGGATTCCGACGATTTCTTCCGCGATTTCACGAGCAGGGCAGGGGAGAAAGTAGGTGGTGTCGTCAAACAAAACAGGTTTGCGACGATACGGACCAACGACTCTAAACTCAAGCTTCTTGTAGAGTCCCGCGATGGCGACTTTCCATTGTGTGAACGTGTAGTCGCCGATTCCAAAGACGCTGAAACGCGGTCTGTTTTTGTAGATCGAACTGCGTCTGGCGTCCAATTGCTCGCCGTGCTGAAGCAGATACTTCCACGTCTGTGGCGCGGTGTGGGCAATCGTTTTGGTGTCGTCTCCCGTGTTGCGTTGAGTCACGATGACTCGCCGCGTGGGTTGAACTTGCCCGCTTGCTACTTGCGATCCCTTCAAAAAAGGGAAGAGGTAACGCGGCTCCAGGTCGAGGGCCCGGCCAGCTTGGGATCGCAATGATTGCCCATCGCTCAATAGCTCCATGACGCTGCTGCAGTCGTGCTTGATGCCCGACCGCCACGTCCATTGGCTATTCGAGTTCGTACTGGCGTTTGTATGGTTGCGAGCGTATGCTGTTGTCGTTTTGTAGAGTCGAAGATCGCTGACTAACTTGTAGACGCGGTCGCCGTTGTTGGACCGCCCCACTTCGGACAATCCGATCTGTGATTGTGGCCGCTTCGACTGCAAGTTGGAATAGACAGCGGCCGTTGACGAGTTGCGTTTTCCGAGTTCGCAGAGCAGTAGGCAGGCGTCGACGGCAACTTGGAAGTGTTTCGCCGCATCGATGGTATAGATGGAGCAGCGACCGACATTTCTCGATGACTGCCAGGCTTGCTCGAGCACTCGTCGGGCGACTTTCGTTTTGCAGAGCATGGCGAGCGATCCAGGCGTGCCTTCTAGCCAATCGATCATGCGTAGAATCATCCATTCCGATATGTCGAAGTTGCTGCGACCGGTTATCGCGTCCATGCCCCGCATTCCTTGGTTGGATTTTAGAGGGACATTGCTGCTGTCCAAACGACTCAACTGCGTATTGGTGACCCAAGGAGGGTTCCCGATAACGAGCAGGGGTTGCGGGAGGTCTCGAATTATTCGTTGCCAGTTGGCGGTAAAGAAGTCGCGTTTCATGAACGAGGCCGCTTTGATCGATCTGCGAGCCGCGGCGAGGTGGCTTGCATTGCGGTCCAGTCCAACGGCCTGACGGAGGTTCGGAAAGGACTGTAGGCTGGCGGCGACAAACGCACCACGGCCACATGTCGGTTCGATTGCGGCGGCGGGTTGTACTCCCAAACGGGCGAGAGTCTGGCAAACTTCGATTGCCAGCGGCAGAGGAGTTTGGAAGTCGCCGAATTCGACTTGTTGCTTGTTCGACGCCACGTTTACGGGAGATCCAAGATCAAGCGATACTTGCTACGGTCAGTTGTGTAGACGACTTCGTGCGGGTGGTCGTTAAAATTCGACCACAAACGGATGTCCCGACTTTTCTCTTTTTCGCGGTCGTTGTAACCAGGAACCATCCAGGAAGAATACTTGCCGTTAAACCAGCGAATTCGATACGCCAGCACCTCGGGGTGCTTTGAGGTGTCTAAGCCCTGTAGAAACCAATGCGTGGAGTTGGTTGGCTTGCGTTCTTCGCGGAATACACCTTCCGAACTTCCAACCACTTCGATGTACCGCTCCAGCAATTGGCTGTAGGCGTTCATTACGTCGACATTGTCGCGGTCAGCGCGATGCATTTGACGAAAATTCGCCTCGCGAAAATGTATGACTTTGGCGAGCGACTCTTTATCTAGAAGCTTCTCGTATTTGGGCCAGTCGATGTCCGCCTTCAGTTCCACTAGCGCCAATGCCGCCGCCGATTGAGCCGCAGCGTCAGCGCCATCTAAGATCAGCAAGAGCTCCGCAATGGCCTCCTTCCCAAGTACCTTTGCGAGTGCAAGTATCGCCCCACCTTGCACTCGTTCATCTTCGCTTTCAGCCCAACTCCGCAGTTGCGGCAAGTCATCTCGATTGGCGATCGCTGCTAACGCTCCTTGGCCGGCACGAGCCATTTGCGAATTAGTGCTTTTTAGAATTGCTTTCAAAAGCAGATCGAGATCGACGCGAATTTTTTCGTTTTTGATCAACCAAAATACGGCGATGCGCGGATCCGGACGCGTTCTTAGAGCGGCAAGAATCCGCTGGGCTCGCACCGATATCTCGACGTCCGAATGATCGGCGGCGCGAAGAAGCAACTTCTGTGGTGGATTCAAAACCGACTTCAAACGCTCCTCAGCCGCGACTCGACTTTGATATCGTTGGTGTCCAAGCTGCTGGATCAGGGCGACTGCTTGCGAGTCCTCCAGCACGCCAAAACTTCCCGACTCAACTTTTTTCAAGAATATCTCGACGCTTTGGCGGTTGGGGAGGACGTCGACGACCTGCAATGCTTCCACTATTTCTTTTCGCGTTTCGTCAGCTGGGGTCGCTTTGACCGTCGCTGCGGCGATCAGGCAAATAAAGACGTATCGAAGAAATCGCAGTAGCTTCATGATTGCTCGAGCGTTAATAGTAAATAGGTTTATGGTGCAGTTGAGTTGATTTCTTACCAAAATCAAACCGCGATTTGAGAGGTTAGGTAAGCTTTAACCTCTCACTGAGATAAGTGTGTGCGAAATCATCGCAAGCCGACAGTGGACACAACTAGTATACGTCATTGACGTTCGACATCACGTACTCTTTGGTCGCGTCAGTTTAAGTGAAACGACTTGCGGTCGCATCGGAGTTCATCGATCATTCATTGATTAATTTCTCCCCATAAGTCGGGTTACTGCTTGCACTTCTTTCCAGGAACCGCTCAAAAAAACCTTGTGCAAAAACCGATCTTCTGTAAGAATCAGCTTACTCTTCGGCCAATATTTTCTTTTCTAAAAATCGAATTCACGAACAGAGTTCTTCACTCCACGCTTACCGGAACACTGAGAGAGGAGTACGGGGGATGAGAGGCCAGCGCGCCATGCTGGAACAGCATGGATTATTTCTTGGTAGTCAAAGTCAACGGAACAAACGAAAACAACAACTCAAGAAACGCAATCGGGTGAAACGAGCAATTCAGCTCGAGTCGCTCGAAAGTCGTATCGTACTATCGGGCGATCTGCCCGCTTGGGTATTTGATGTTGAGGAGCCAAGCCAAGGCTTCAGTTCTACTGACACTCAAAACGTCCACAACGAAGTTGCAGAACTTCGAACCGATAGTTTTGGCAATGAGTTTTACGTTGAACCCGAATTAGACGAAGCAGGTTTAGGCGAGCCTGCTTTGGGAGACGAACCGGTGTTTGAAGCCGCACAAGGCGACGACACTTTGTTTGCTTCTTACGACCTCAGTCAAACTTTTAATCTTCACAGCAGGCCCAATGCCGCTTTGACGATTTATTTGGATTTCGATGGTCACACCACCTCGGGTACTTCGTGGAATAATGGCCGTGGTGATATCAACACTCCATCGTGGAGCTTAGACGGCGACGCGAGTTCGTTCAGTACGAGTGAACAGCAGACCGTGCAACGAATTTGGGCGCGCGTTTCTGAAGACTTCGCTCCATTTGAAGTCAATGTTACGACAGAGGACCCTGGCGCCGCGGCGCTGATTCGCACTAATAATAGCGACACCGAGTATGGCATTCGAGTTGTCATTGGTCCGAATAATTGGTTTGATCCTGCCGGTGGTGTTGCCTACATCGGTTCGTTTAACTGGAATTCTGACACACCTGCGTTTGTCTTTAATTCGGGTGAGAAGTCCGTCACCGAAGCGACTAGTCACGAGGTGGGGCACACGTTGGGGTTGGGGCACGATGGAACGTCCACGCAAAGTTATTTCGGCGGTCACGGCAGTGGTGTCACTGGCTGGGGACCAATCATGGGGGCTTCGTACGGCCCCAATCTGACTCAGTGGAGTAGAGGGGAGTATACGGACGCCAATAACCACCAAGACGATCTGGCCATAATCGATACCTATCTCGATTATCGTGCCGACGACTACGGCGATGGTTTTGGCACGGCGACAACGCTCGCTACCGCAGGGGCTTCCGTTCTCGAAGAAACCTTCGGCCTGATTGAGCGAAATACGGACGTCGATGTGTTCAGTTTTCTGTCGGGCGTCGGCACTGCGGAAATTGCGATCGACCCGCTGGGCGTGGGTCCAAACTTAGACATTTTGGCTGAACTCTACGATGCCAGTGGCACGCTGATCGCATCCAGTAATCCAGCGAATGATATCGATGCTAGTTTTAGTTTCAATATTGCCAATGCTGGTCAGTATTACGTTGAAGTGAGCGGGACAGGCAAGGGCAGCCCGTTGACGGCTTACTCGGACTACGGCAGTTTGGGAAGCTATCGCATCGCGGGAACTGTCGCTCCGTTCCTTCAAGGCAACGTCGATCCGTTGGCGGTCGACGACGCGGTCGCGGGCTTTATTGATGAACCGCTGGTCATCGCAGTGTTGGATAACGATAGCGATTTGAATGGCGATCCATTGACCGTTGCATCGGTGACGCAAGGTTCTTCCGGCAGTGTCCAAACTAACGGTACGGTTGTTACGTACATTCCACAAACTAGCTTTATCGGTAACGACTCGTTTACATATACCGTTACCGACGGAGAGGGTGGTTCTGCGACAGCAGATGTTCAAGTCACGATCTCCGATATCCTGACGGTTACCTTTCAGCAGAACATTGGCGGTTATGGCGGCACGGTGGATACCTACGTTGCTGGTTCCGCAGCGAATGCCAACAATGCTCTCGCGCCTTCGATCAACGTCGACGGCGAAGATGGCGGGCAAGCCGTTCAAGCCTTGCTGCGATTCGAGGATATCTTTGGCGATTCCCCCGGTCAAATTCGCAACGGTGCGACGATTCTGTCGGCGAATTTGTCACTGCGGGTTACTAATGTTGGCGATCCCGTGTCTCTGCACCGTATGGTCGCGAATTGGAACGACACCGCCACTTGGAGTTCCTTAACGGAAGGGATTCAGACCAACGGATCCGAGGCAGCTCAAAACGCGGATGTTGTGACCGGCGAGTTGCC
>JBLHLE010000602.1:0-5329 GCA_047620805.1 Pirellulaceae bacterium | reverse complement strand
AAAGATCTCGGTCTCCAACGTATCCCCAAAGGTCGAGGTCGGCAAAGACCCACGTTTCGGGAATCCCCGATCCCCAAATTCGCTCGGCTGAAATTGCACCGTCGCGACTGCCAACTACCAAGTCTTGTTCGCTGCCGTCGGAGAATGGCGACTCGAACTTTAAGTCGAATGAACCCCCGCCCTTTTTCCGCCAGGCGATTCGCATGTGCCGTAGTTCTGACTCGGCGGGACTGTGGCGGATTCGAATCGTATTGGGGAACTCGATCCGAACACTTTCCCCCTTCGGAATGACGAGACACTTCGCACCTCGAATCGGCTCGTTTGCTTGCCATTGTGCTTTGTGGTTCGGTCCGATGAGCGAAATGACCTTGGCTTCTTCGTCAATTAGCATCAACGGTGAAGGTGACTTGTCCTGATACGGAGGAATTCCAGTGGGAAATTCGCCTGCCGTTAGCCCCGGTACTTCTGCGGCGAATGGCGGTTGTTCGCTAGTCACGGAAATCCGGAACCTTCCCGGCGATAGGCCACGCGGACCGGAGCGGTCGAGGAGTCCAAATTCTATGGTTTTTCCACGGCCGCGCAGCGGATTCTGTAACGCGAACACGGCTGTGTGGGCTCTACCTGTTCGCGGCTGAATCGCCCAGCCGGAAACCCCCAAGTCCAGCGATTTCTCGATCGGAAAGCCGGGCTGTTCGTAGCTTGCCACAGCGTCCCGAATCGCCACGTACGAAGGCTCAGTAGAGGTGATGTCCAAATAGGGACTCGGTTGGTAATCAATCGGCCCGCGTTCCCAGACAACCTGGTGTTCCGCGTCGAGGATTTTTACGTGGAAACCACAAATCAATCGATTGACGTTGTAATCCGTTCGATTCCAAACTCGAATGCGATCGATTTCGACCTCTTCCTTTAAGTCGACTTGCCACCAAGCATCCGTTTGACCGGGGATGGTGTGCGAACAAGACTTGTCGGTGAATTGCCCTTTGGTGTTACCATCAATCGCGAGTCGAGCCCAGCCTTCGTGAGCCGTAGTCGCCTGAGTTGCTTCGCCGCCAAGGGCGACGTTGGTTTCGCCGACGAACACTTCGACTTCGGCCATATGCAATACTTTTTGTGTGCCGGGCAACTCTATGCGAAGGAATTGTCCTTTCGGCAAGGAGGTGGGCTTGCTGTCATCGGGAGTGGAGATGAAAAACTGCGAGAGGATAAAATTGCCGTCGCCATACCTACCTGGTCCACGACGGGGCAATGTGGCATGGGGCAGCATTTCCAATCGAACGCCACTGATTTGGTCAACTGCCGCCGTACCTCGGATTTGATAATGGTCTTGAAGAGGCGCCCGGCCGACTGCCAATAGCGATCCATCGCGAAGGAACTCAAATTTGCTGCCACCCTTCGACTTCGCCGATTCGATGCGCAGCGGGTGCCATCTCGCCTGTGAACCAAATTGTGACTGCGATAATTCAGTCCACTTAATCCTGTCATCTGGGGAGCGAGGATGAACCATCAGTTCAAGCTCGACTTCCTGGCCAATCCATTTGGCGAGCGAGAAAACGATGGGAGTGTCTTCGGCATTTGGGAACAACGGCAGTTTGGTGACAGTAATGCCAGTAACTTTGAGTTCAATATCGCCGGGGGAGGGCCCCTTATCCAATAGCTGAAGAATATGAGTCCGCAGCAACTGATTGTGTGGCTCGATTTGCATCTTGCGACGCAATCGCAGCGGTTCTCCGCCGAGATTTAGTTGGAGGCGGAAAGCGGGCGCGGAACTGTCTGATTCATCCCACACATACTCGACTAATAACTTGTCATTCGGGAAAACAACTTCCCAATTTCGCCAGCCAGGTATCGTTTCGTGCAGAAAGCCTCGGATGTGATTGAGCAGAGCCGTCTTTTCTAATCGAACGACGGGGTGTAACCAGTTTAAGTGATCGCGAATATCTAACGGATCCGCTCCTTTTGGTCGGTCTTTAATTTGAGGGTCGGCGTGAAGAACCAATTTCGTTGGCTGCTCGATTTTGGGCAATTGCAGCCAACCGGTGTGTTGCACCTGCTTGGAGCCGACAATTTGTCCGCTCTGCCAGAGCGGAGCACCTGCCGCAATCTCTTGGCCCCCACCCAATCGAAAGATCTGTGCTTGAGCGCAGCCTCCGTTACCGGCCGAACGATCGAGTCCGACAGAGGTTTCAAAGGCTACCGCAAAGGAGGGGAGCGGGATGTTTAGAGTGCAAGGGGCGTGCGTGCCAACGCCCCAGCCAAAGCGCAGCGCGTTGGACTCCAGCTTGGTTCCAGCAATGCTCTCATCTACCCGACAACGCTTGCCACGCGATAGCAAGTCAGCGGAATCTGGCGAATCAAACTGAACCATGGTCAGCGGCACGTCGGTCGGTGCAAACTGCCATCTTTCGACCACTTTGTCAACTCGCACCCAGAGCGGTCGCAGCGACCAGGCCGGGAAAGCGACGTGGTACCACGATTCGATTTTCTGATCGCTGCCTCGGTGAGTAATATACGTGCGGGCAGCGGAACTGGTAACTTGAATTCCGTCGCTCGTCGCCATTCGTGAAACGCGACTTTGACCGTTTGGTGAGATAATCGATAGCTGCCGAAAGTATGCGTCCCAACCGTCTTGGTGAGGCATTCTGACTTCTACGATATCTGAAAACGGAATCTGATCCACGACACCTTCGATGAGAACTCGGACTGCTCCGGATTCCCACTGCAAGCGGCGGAAGCTAACGACTCGACCATCGCGGAGACGTAATGTGGACGGTGCCAGCTCGCCGGCAAAGCCGGGTCGGAATACTACTCGGCGAACGAAACTGGCATCTACCTCCACCGTGGTGATATCCGGTTTCGAGGGAAAGGCCCACGCTCCGCTAGTCTGAACGACTAGCTGACTTGGGATTCGCCGAGTCGAGGTATCGATGCCGGCGAGCGCATCAACGACGTCGCCAACGAGAAAATCGCCACCATAGAATTCCAAATAAGGGCGGTCGGCGGAATGCTGGTATGGTTCGAGTTGTCGGTCTATGAGCCATCGCAACCCGCGATTGACATCTCCCAGATTATGACCGTCGAGATGCGGTGTATGTTCTGGTTTACCCCACGTACGCAGGCTGTTTCCCGTGACCCGTTCTCCGTTCTCAAAGACGGCTTCATAGCGATGGCTGTCATCGCCCAGAGCGTGGTCGAAACTATTGAGGCCGCAATTCACCAGAATTACGACGACGAGCACAGAAAGATATCGTCGTGTTGCGATTATTGTTGGCATGAGACCGGTGAGAAATGTGGGCGGGTTAGAATTCGGCGTTTCCAGGCGTGCGGGGGAACGGAATGACGTCGCGGATGTTTGTCATTCCAGTAATGAATTGTACCGCGCGCTCCAACCCGAGCCCAAACCCCGAATGCGGAACTGTGCCATATTTTCGCAAATCTAGGTACCACCAGTACTCTTGGGCGTTTAAATCTTGTTCTGCCATGCGTTGTTGAAGCACGTCGAGCCGTTCTTCGCGCTGGCTACCGCCGATGATCTCACCCACTTTGGGTACCAAAACATCCATGGCTCGGACAGTTTTTTCGTCGTCGTTAACCCGCATATAGAACGGTTTAATCGTTCGGGGATAGTCGTAAAGGATGACCGGCCCTTTAAAGTGTTCTTCCGTCAGATACCGCTCGTGCTCGGATTGCAGATCGATTCCCCAACTCGGTTGGTACTCAAATTTATGTCCGCTCTTTTCGAGTATTTCAATCGCATCTGTGTACGGCAAGCGAACGAAATCACTTTCGACAATGCTTTGTAGTGTTTCGATGGTGGTTTTATCGATGAAGGAGTTGAAGAACTCCATATCTTCGCCGCACTTTGTTAGGGCGTCGTTGAATAGGCGTTTTAGAAACCGCTCCGCCAAGTCCATGTTATCGGTGAGTTCGTAGAAGGCCATTTCTGGTTCGATCATCCAGAATTCCGCCAAGTGCCGGGACGTGTTTGAATTCTCGGCGCGGAAAGTTGGGCCAAAGGTGTAAACCTTTCCCAGTGCACACGCGTAGATTTCAGCTTCGAGTTGCCCGCTGACGGTGAGGTAGCTGGGGCGGTCGAAAAAGTCGAGCTCGAAATTGACTTTGCCATTTTCCTTTGGCGGGTCTGCTAGATCGAGCGTAGTGACTTTGAACATTTCACCGGCACCCTCGCAATCGCTGGCGGTGATGACGGGTGTATGAACATAGAGGAAGCCTTCTTCCTGATAAAAGTTATGGATCGAATTGCAAATGCAATTGCGGACTCGAGCGACGGCGCCGAAGGTGTTAGTGCGGGGCCGGAGGTGAGCCCATTCGCGAAGCTTCTCCATCGTGTGGCGTTTTTTTTGCAGGGGATAGGTTTCCGGATCCGACCAGCCGTGGACGGTGACCTTCTTGGCATGGATCTCCGTGGCCTGTTTACCGCCCGACTCTTTTACTTCGCCTTCAATCGACACGCTGCAGCCAGCGGTTAGCTTCGTGACTTCCGTTTCGTAGTTCTCGATGTCCGCGTCGACGATCGCTTGGATGTTTCCCATACAGGAGCCGTCGTTGATTTCGACAAAACTGAAGCCACCTTTAGAATCGCGTCGAGTGCGAACCCAGCCTTGTAGAAGGACTTCTTTTCCGATGGCTGCTTCGTTGCGAGCCGCTGCGACGGTTATCTTTTCCATGCTAACCCTTCCGTGTATGGTGAGTCCGCGAATGGCGGATCACCTGGGTGTAATATCGCGTTATTGGTCTGCATATTGTTGCGTGCTGCTTGGGAAAGGGCAACCATTGGCTGAGTCTTCTTTTGCGCCAGACTAACTTGGCTAAGCAGGGGAAGATCGCCGCCTTGTGGAGAGCAAATGGGCGAAGCAAGCAACTGCTAGACAACATTCGCCCCGACAGTGGACTCCACTGTCAGGGACTATATAATGGCCCCTTCGCATTTTGCGCCGAACCAGCACTCCAACCGAACCATTTCTTGCCGAAAAGCACTCGTCTTCGAGGCGATTCTAAAGCGTTCCAATCACGATTTGAGATCAAATGAGCAAACCAACTTCAAAAGTAGATGCCAATCGTCAGTTAATAAGTGACGCGAAAGAAGCGGGGACCGGGGCGTTAATGGTCGCCTATCTCCGACTTTCCGGCCCTGGCTGGTTGCAAAGCGCAATTACGCTCGGTGGCGGTTCGCTGGCAGGTGCCTTATTTTTGGGCGGCTTGGGTGGAACCAGTCTCCTGTGGCTCCAGCTTGTCGCGATCGCGATGGGCGTAATCATGTTGTCCGCGATCAGCTACGTAACGTTGTCGACGGGCGAAAAACCGTTTCAAG
>JBLHLE010000601.1:0-5343 GCA_047620805.1 Pirellulaceae bacterium | reverse complement strand
GTTATCGCATCGCGCAGTGCTCGAAAACCCGCAGCGGAGTTTTCCTGTTGTTGACGGACGGCGTCCAATAAATCCGCGATTGCCGGATTTAGTTCCACGTCAGAAACTTCCGGTACGTTGTCCATCGTTTCGAGTTCATTATTTGTGTCGAAAGACATCTTTCTAAAAACCTCTTACATTTGCCTGGAGGACTCGATGTTATCGAGTCCACCGGTATCGAGGAAAAATCGTTCGTCGGCGAGTGTTCGCCACTTAAAGTGAACATTCGTGCCGAGTACGGCGGGTCGTCCTGCAACTTCGCCAGTCACCGACTGCAGTTCCAGTAACTCGTCCTGGTTTTCGGTGGCGGGGACTCGTCGCATGCGAACATTGACTCGGGTCGGCCCAATTCGTTCTTCGGTTTCAATCTTCAGCACGTAAATGGGATTGGCTTGGGTTTCTTCGGCCCCCACCATCTTGCGTCCAATCAGCGTGCGTTGCGTTGTCGTTTCGAACTCCGTCCATTCGTCGCGAGTGTGCTCGGTGACAGGATGGAAGAGTACGCGATCTTCTCGAATTGTGGAGTTCGATTCGGTGATGACACCCCAGTAGAACGTCTTTTCCAGATCTTCATCGGTCATGGAAAAACGGAATTGTGACAGCATTCCATTGCGGGCCATGAATTCAATTGCGGCTCCGACGACGACGGCACTTTTCGGATCCACAATTCTTCCCGGCGAATCGCCGCGCGGATCTTGGTAGGGATACCAGTTGCCCGCGTAGTGATTGAACATCGGGATGATCCGCGACGCGGGCAGGGGAGTATATGTTCGGACGAGGTCTTGCAGGTAGCCGATCTTGGATGGCTGGCCGGCCAGCAGAACAACATCTGTTTCGTAGTCCACCATTCGCGAACAGAAGTCAAATAGCAGGTCGTCGAATACTTCGTGGACGACGTCTTCAAAAGTTTGAGCGTCGAACATCAGGCCCAAGTCTTGTTGCAGGTCATAGTAGCCTGGCCCGCGAATTTCCGTACAGATCTGATCGAGTGATTCGAGAACGGCGGGGTCGATGATCTCGGGATCCGTGTGATTTAGTTCATCGCCTTCGTTACCCTCGACCGCCATTTGGATGTAGGATTCGGCCAGTGGAACGAGCATGCGATTCACCCAGTCAATTCGCTGAGTTGTGAATCCGCGGTTCTTGGGGACTTGAGGTCCAAAGAGAATCTGTATGTCTTCTTCTTCCAAGCCAATGGCATCGGAGAATGCCGGGACAATTATTTTCTCAAGCAGGCGTTTGACCAACTGGTCACCCGCGACTGAAATGCCGTCGCGATGTAGCACTCGCCCTTGCACCGAGTCATCGATACCCGGTTGGAATACGTAACTAGCGATCATCAAGTCGGTCGTTCCGCCACCGATATCGATACAGGCGATGCGAATTTCTTTCTTGGCTTCTTCGGTTTCTTCCTCTTCGTCGCGGGACCGCATCTTGCCGCCGGGGCGACGGATTCGAGCGGTGCTACGACGTCTGCCGGCGGGGGCCGATCCGATGCTCTCGCCTTCTTCAGTCACTTCGACTGCGGCGGCTTCGATCCTGCGAACGGGAGTGTGTTCGCGACTTAGGGCTGCGAACCACAGACGTGGATCTTGGCCCAGCATACGAAGTTCACTCCAGATGTACGTCAGATGGACAGCACTGGCTTCGTCGATGCTAAAGGTGAGTGTGGGTTGCTTGCGTTGGTATTTACCCAACGTCAAATTGAAAATTTCGATTGCTTTTTCGCATTGAGTGATAAAACGTTCGCGTTCGGGCTGGAACATTCCACTGGGGTAAGTCATCGTCAGGCTGTGGATTTCACGAGTTCGCGCTGGGTCCTCGGTACGGCTGCGGTAGCCAAGCGAGTTGATGTTCGTATAGATCTGACAGAGCATCTCGTACATCGACGAGATCATTAAAGAACGCGGAGCGTGTTGTGGCTTGATTGGTACTTGTGGCGCAGCGAGACCGTCAGCGTATTCGTCCACTTCGACGAGCGTGTCGCGATCATCCTCGTGAAGATACTTCAGCATCTGACCTTTGAGCTTCGCGGCGAATACACCGGTCCCTTCGCGGTCGTACGGATCAGCCATGTACCAGAAAGCGCCTTCGAGCCAGCTGTTGTCGTCGGCCCAAAGGTATCGTTTAGGAGAGCTGACGCCGATGCGGAAGTCACCTTTGGCGTGCATGACTTGGCAGACATCGTCCACTTCCTTGCCCATTCTCACGAGTGAAATATCATCGAACAGACGTGGTTGAACGGCGACCAAGCGCTCCTTGGAAACTTCCTTCTTGCCGAACAGTCCTTTCACTGTTTCTCGGTAGAATTCCGCCTTGTCCTGCACTTGCGGCGTCAAGAACGGACTATTGCACCAGCGAGTTTTGGATGAAAACCAACGAGTTGCGGGGCGGCTGATTGGCTTGCCATTGTCATCCCACGCGTCCAATTTGTAGCGATTGAAAAGCTCGAAGGGCATCATTTCCGCAGCCTGGCTGACTTCACCTGAGACTTCCAGCAGAAGCGCACCGGTGCGACTGTTGCCATAGTCAACGACTACGTGGACTGGTTTGGCATCACCCGCAGTTGCCGAGGCGGCGCGGAGTGTCAGCGTCAGTTCGGGGAGCCCTTGCAGGAGTTCGCCGTTGGCATCTAGCATTCCTTCGAGGTCGACGAGGAAATCGCCAGCCAGCGACGAGGCATCGCTGAAGTGCCCGATTTCTTTGTCGCCCAAGGTGGAATCGACCGCCAGGAACAACTTGCTGACGTCCGATTGGACAATCTGCCATTGAACATATGGAAACGCTACCGGTTCCGGCTCGTCCTCGGTCGACTCGTCATCCTCGTCCTCGGAAATCGGTGGCAGACACTTGGTGTATTGCCAGCCGTAGCCGATTTGCGCAGTGGTGTATCGCCTTCCTGCCGTCAGCGGAATGCAGACGATTTGAACACCGGTGTTCGCAAACAATATATGCATGCTGTACTTACGTGACTCTATTGAGTATTAGAGAATAGTTTTAGTTCGTTTCGTCGGCTTCGGTTGTCGCTTCCCCATGGTCGCGAACAGCGTCGACGCCGAATTCCAGTAGCAAATCAATGAGGTTTTGGTTGCCGGGCGGAATGTGAACTTCCGAGCCGGCACCCGAGGCGAGAACCTCCGGGAGTCGCGATTGCCAACGTTCGATAAACGGTGCCATCAAACCATAGTTTTCCCTGGCATCTTCGCCTCCTTCCACTTCAGCCAACGGTTCGTTGGAGACGCCAGGATTGGTAACGAAATCGTTCATCATGATGCCAATGTATTTTCTTCGAGCGCGGCGTTTCGCGGATTCATCGCGAAGTTTCAGGCCGACGACTTTCAGCAGCTGCTGATTGATGTCTTCAAACGTGTTTCCCGCGCACAATGCATCTCGCAGATATCGAGTTAGGGCCCCGAAATCTTCCGTGCTGAGCCAGGGTTCACCGTGTTGGGCTTCGGCAATAACCTGTTCGTAATTGCGGGGTGCGCCGGTGGTCGACCACTCGTGAAGAAACTGTTGGAGCTTCTTGGGGAATCGTTTGTCAATCGGTTCGGGGCGTCCTTTTATACCGCGCGTCGGGATATCGGCGAAATCCGAAATCTGCCATTGATCGCCATCTTCAAAGCCAAGCGATTTACGCAATACTTGGACCCGATCGTAGACCGCCTGCTTATCGGAAGTCAGCCAATCGATAACTCGCCTGGCACATTCGACGCGCTGTTCGCGATCGATGTTGGAGTCTGGATTGACGACCCAGTGGCGGGCGAGCATTTCGAGCTGCTGCCGGCATTCTTTGACACTCGACTCCAGTTGTTCCTGTTTTCGGTGAGCCGTAGTTACCTCGCGCCAGCCGGCACTAATGAGCGACATACCGCCGTCAGCTTCGTCTACTGCGGCTTCCCATTTTTGTGCGGGAGATGCGATATATCGCTGCACCATCTTGGCCGCACAAAAGGCCTCGCCCGCTTTCTCCCACTTCATCGCTCCTTCTTTTTCCATTTGTGCGCGATCGGCATCCCAGGTTCCCGGATACCGCAGCGGATAGACGTTCGTGAATGAGCGACCTTTGCCGCCAAAGTCGGTCATGACTTGGCCCAAGGCATCCACCAACTGCGACAGCCGCGTTTCGTACAACATCGTATCTGCGTATTCTTCTCGGTTGCGGAATTCTTCGTCGATTCCGGTAACGCCCAAGAACAACGCGGGCAATTCTTCGCGAACTTTTTCAGGCCAAATATCTTCGCCGTAGCGGGCTTTGCCCCATTTATCGATGTGATATTTCATTTGAGCAGTAACTTCCAAGTTACCGCCGCGAGCGAGCAACAAGAGCGTTTGAATGAGTAGTTCGTCCGTGTATCGCTCAAACAGGTACGCCACTTTGCCGCGTTTGACGATTTCCATTTGCTCGTCGATGGTCTCAGCCGCTGTACGTTTACCTTGTTCGGCACCTTGGCGTCCCGCACGCATCCCCGGCACGTCGAGGATGTCGATCTGCTCGATGACTTGTCGCCAATCTTCACTTAGTCGGTGAGGAAGAACGGGAATAACGAGTTCCAGCATCGAAGCCTGAATAACCTCGAGTTGTTCGTTTCCGCCGCCACCGTTTTCGGTGAATTGCAGGACGTGCCAGCCGTTTTTGGTGCCCAGCTTGAAGTCCGACCAATCGACTTTCTTGAAGCAGCGAGAGTTGCGCCGTTCGTGCAATTTTGCTCGTTGACTATCGAGCAGAAAACGGACGCCGGCCCAGTGAGTAAGGATCGCCGGGTCGTGGTCATCGCTGTGAATCTTCGTCAGAAACTCGTTGATCCGCATGAACAACCCGGTGAGCGATCCCCAGTTGTCCCAAAACAGATTGGCTGCAATTGCAATGTAGCCCTCTTCCGAAAGCGGGTAGCGAGTGAGCAAGCCGTTGACGATCGCTTCTTTGGATTGGAATCCGCGGCGATCGCAAACCCGCATGTAAGCATAAGCGTCCAGCAAATCGACTCGCCATTTTCGATCGACTTCCGTGCCACCGTATCGACTCGCCACTTGCTCGAACATCTCTTCGAGTTGTGGTTGCGTCCAGTTGCGATCGGGCGTGACGCATTCGACGGCAAAACCTCTGGCTAGAACTCGCAGCCATTGTGCTCGAGTCAACGCGCGAACCATGACGGGATATTCGGGTGGCGTGTTCGCAGCGATGCGATCCTTGGTGGTGAATCGAGTCACCAAAGCGGTGGCTTCATTCGAGCCACTCTGGGGATTCAAGTCGGTATCAAAAGAAAGGTGTTGGTAGTAGGCCGGTTCGCCTTGCTGTTCGTC
>JBLHLE010000600.1:0-5344 GCA_047620805.1 Pirellulaceae bacterium | reverse complement strand
CGGGGCCACCTTCACAGCCTCCGCGCTGCAGGAACATAAATTTAGCCATCGTGGTGGTCCTTTTCTTGAGTTTTGCGATCGCTGAGTTTTGCGATCGCTGAATCTTGAATTTCGCCAAGGCGAATTGATCCTATATAAAGATGGCGAACGGCCCACTAGGCAGGGGACAAGATTCCGCAGTTTTTGGCAAATTCTCTTTCGAGTGGGAAGTGCCGGTTTCGCGTGCCGCGGCTAGCAAGATAGACTGCGTAAAAACTAGGGATTCTCCATTATAGGCCAACTGCGGCGATGCTGTCACATGGGCGATCCGTGCGACTTGCCTGCCACACGGTCAAACTCTTTACGGCGAGTTGTCGATAACGACACGACAGTTCTGTCCAATCGCTCCTCCATCAAAATGGGATCGTCTATGCCATTCCTTCGCGGTAGCCTCGGTTTTGAAAGATTCGTTGTTTCTGGATTCGATTCAAGTCAGTTTGGTGTCGAGCACATTGAGACTCTTGCGAAACGCGCGGCGGGAAAAGTGGAGACTTCTGCTACCGAAAATGTCCATGTCGGGTTCTTGGGCGGCGACCACTTGTTCGATCAGGACTTTGATCTGCATAAAAATGTGATCAATAACGCTTTGCACTTCTCAATAAGAATCGATACCAATCAGATTCCCGCGGCAATTCGCAACGCTTGGTTGCAGATGGAACTCAGGGCCCTGGCCAAAGACAACGATTCCGGAATTCCCTCGAAGTCACAGCGTAAAGAAGCCAAAGAGGCCGTGGAACATCGCTGCGTGACCGAAGCGGCGACCGGCAAATATCGCAAGATGCAGCACTTCTCTTTGCTCTGGGATGTCAGCCAAGATCTACTATATTTTGGAGGCTCGGTAGGAATAGCAAGTGGATACTGTTTGGATCTACTGGAGCAATGCTTTGAAGTCGAATTCGAGCACGTTGGCGCCGGTGGCCTCGCGCAGGCTTGGGCCATCGAAACGGATCGAATTCAGGAAGTCGACGACTTGAGGCCTGCCAACTTTGTCTCAGATCGTCCGATGGGGAGTTATGTTTGGACCAACGAACATTCCCAGTCGCCCGATTTTCTCGGCAATGAGTTTCTGATATGGCTGTGGTGGACTCTGGAAAACGTAACGGACACGATTGCCTTACCGGATGAATCCGAAGTCACCGCGATGCTGACCAAGACATTAACTCTGGAGTGTCCGTTAGGCGAAACAGGGAAAGAGACGATCACGTCCGAAAGTCCCGTCAAATTACCCGAAGCAATGCAGGCGATCCGATCCGGCAAGTTGCCTCGCAAGATCGGTATGACAATCGTCAGCGACGGTCGTCAATTTGACTTGGTTCTCCAAGCGGAATCGTTTGGAATCAGCGGGGCGAAAATCCACCTCGACGAAGACGAAGAGTTTGACGACGACGATCGCATCGATGCGATCCGCTTACTGAGCGACACTACTGATCTTCTTTTTCACACTTTCTGCGACTTGCGCAGTAGCAAATCCTGGAATCAAGTGCGAAAGAAAATCAGCAATTGGATTCTCACGGCTGACCAGGTCATGCGTAAAGCAGCGGGCTAAAGTCGCTTTACTAGGCCTCAAGGGCGAAAACACAAAGTGTCTAGCTGTGTACTAAGTCAGTCTTTGGACAATGACTGCCCCCGACTCTTCAACGGTTACCAAGACGAATTCACCGTCGTTGATCGGGGGCCCTTGGTGTTCGTCTTCAGTTGGTATATTCACTTCTCGGTGTGAGCATCGCCACCTATTGAGAATCGCCACCAAAGGAGCCGCGCTCGTCATAGATGAAATCCAACTTCATCATCATGTTGTCGCTGAGTTGGAATTCTTTGACGGACAGTCCAAATGCCTTTGGTTGGTCTCGATGATCCAGACCAACCAGCACGCTGTAGCCGTCCGGTAACCCAATCCAGCCCAGTGGAATTGCAGTCGCGTCCAAAGATTCGCCCGGAGATTTCGTATGGTTGGAAGCGGAGGTCCTGATAGACTTTGCAATCTTCTCAATGAGCACGGGATCGATGTCTCCCAAATCTAAGTTGACAGCGGCCGTTACCGAACTTTCGATCCGTTCGACCATTGACTTCTTTTCTTGGAATTTCTTTTCAACAGCTTGAAATAATTTCCAACGCTCTTGAGGCGGTAAGTCGACGACTACCGGCTTGGGTAGAACATTCCCTTGGAACAATGACTGGTAATTCAGGTTTAATGAGTAACTGGAAGATGACTCAGAAGAAGAGGTCGATAGACCTAGATTGTAATTTCCCATGGTTCGCTCCTGCCGATGCGGTTTTAAGATTAGAACTGATCAAACGCATGTAGCGCCAATTCTTGCTTGGCACTCAGTCGCGGCGTAGCAATGGGTTTGATCCCCCTTGGAAACGATTCTACCGGAGAATATCCCGCTAGACAATGATCGATTTTGGGCGACCGCACTTCCGCCGTCACATGCCGTACGACAAAGTTGAAACCGGTGGCCGATGTCCATCAGAGGACACGGAAGTAACCTACTTCGCCACACTGAAACGATGGACGGTAACTTCGTGAAATGTCTGGCCCGGCCGCAATACAGTGCTCGGGAACCGTGGTTGATTGGGCGAATCGGGGTAGTGTTCCGTTTCCAAACAGAAGGCCGAGTACTGTTGAAATCCACCGTTTGTCGCGGCGCCATCAAGAGAGTTACCGGTGTAGAACTGAATGCCCGGTTGAGTCGTGAATATCTCCATCACTCTACCGCTTTCCGGATCTCGAACACGGGCGGCTAAGGACAGTTTTTCTTTTGACAGTTTTTCTACTGGTGGACGAAGTACGTAGCAATATCCATAGCCCTTGAGCCCCTGCTTTAAAAGTTCCGGAAAACGCAAGCCGATCTTTTTTGAACTGCTGAAGTCCATCGGTGTACCTTTGACTGCGGCGATTTCACCTGTGGGAATCACTTCCGAATTCACTAGCAAGTATTTGTCTGCTGCTAGGAACAATTCGTGTCCAAGGATGGTTTTGGACGGATCGCCGGCGAGATTCCAATAACAGTGATTAGTCAGATTGACGATGGTCGGTTTGTCCGTCTTCGCTTTGTAGTCGATGATGAGTTCATTGTTTTCGTTCAGGGAGTAGACGACGGTAACGTCGAGGTTGCCCGGGTAGTTCTCGTCGCCGTCGGGACTTAAGTAACGAAAACGCACGCCCGCCGAATCTTTTGTCTTGACTGCTTCGGCTTTCCAGATGACCTGATCAAACGACTTGATCCCGCCGTGCAGGTGATTCGGGCCATTGTTTGTCGCGAGCTGATACGTCTCTCCATCGAGAGCAAACCGTCCCTTCGCGATTCGATTCGCGAAGCGGCCAACTGTACATCCAAAGTGAGTGGTATGGGCCAAGTATTCGTCGAGCGAATTGAGTCCGAGTGTAACATTCGCCCGCTTTCCGTCGCGATCAGCAATTTCGATCGACGTGACATGCGCACCGAACGTGATTAATTGCACGCGTGTCTCGCGAGAATTAGTGAGAGTATAATGTTCGACCTCCGCGCCATCCGGCATCTTGCCATAGACCGATTTCGTTACGTTGGGCTGATCCGCCGCGCGCGCCGTCGGCGATGTCAACAGCAGAACCAATGCACACATCGCCATTCGAAACGTCATATCAAATCCCTAAATCGCCAGACCCCGACCTCGATACAAAACCCGACCTCGATACAAAACCCGACCTCGATACAAAACCCGACCTCAATACAAAACCCGACCTCGATACAGAACCCGGCAGGCACGCCGTCGACGCTACACTATACGAGCATATCTTTGGCGACTCGGCCGTAAACATCGGTCAATCGGAAATCGCGTCCGGCGTATCGATAGGTCAGTTTGGTGTGGTCGAGTCCGAGCAGGTGTAGCACGGTGGCGTGAAAGTCGTGAGTGTGGAATTTATTGACTTCAGCGGCGATACCAAATTGGTCGGTAGCACCATAACGGAGGCCCGGTTTCACGCCGCCACCGGCCATCCACATGCTAAAGCCGGTGGCATTGTGATCGCGGCCGTCGTCTTTTTTGACGGCGGGCGTGCGGCCGAATTCGCCACCCCAAACGACGAGGGTGTCTTTCAAGAGGTCGCGTTGTTTCAAGTCCGAAATCAATGCTGCGATGGGTTGATCGGTGGCTAGGGCATTCTTGCCCAACTTATCACGCAACCCACTGTGCTGGTCCCAGCCCTCGTGAGTGAGTTCGATAAAGCGGACACCCGATTCTGCAAAACGCCGAGCCAGTAGGCACATGCGACCAAATTCGTCGGTCGCACCGCCGCCAATGCCGTACATTTTTTGAATCGACTCCGTTTCCCCCGACAAGTCCATCAACTCCGGAATGGCGGTTTGCATTCGGAACGCCAACTCGTAAGACTCAATTACACCGTCCAACTCACTGTTCGCTTCATGCTTAGCGGCCAGATTGCGATTGAGAGATTGCATTAGCTCCAATTGCTTGCGTTGCTTTTCAGGGGAGTATTGGGAATTCTGTATATTCCCAATTGCACTTTGTCCGGAACTAACATTTGCGATCTTCGTGCCTTGGTAAACAGCTGGCAGGAACGAGTTGCCGTAATTCTGAGCGCCGCCCAAACGAGCCGGCGGTTTGATCGTAATGAAACCGGGAAGGTTCTGATTTTCCGTTCCCAAACCGTAGAGTGCCCAGGCGCCCATGGATGGCCGCACGAATTGAAAATTGCCCGTATGCATTTGCACTAAAGCTTGTGGATGATTGGGCAAGTCCGTATGACAGCCGTTGATCAGGCACATATCATCCGCGTGCTGCGACAAGTGCGGGTAAGCGTCCGAAATCGGCAGGCCACTCTGAACATGTTGCTCGAACTTCCACGGCGAGGGCATGAGTTTGCGGCCCGCTTGGGAATTCAAGCCGGCTGCTTCGCCTGGCGATTTGCCAGCGTATTTTTCCAGTTCCGGCTTGTAGTCGAACGTATCGACATGCGACGGTCCGCCACGCATGCAAAGAAAAATGACTCGCTTTGCTTTCGGTTCGAAATGCGGAGCTTTCGGAGCGAGCGGACTAGAGAATGTCGCAGGGCTTGCCTTCTCTTTTTTGGCTGCTTCTGCGGCCATGCCCGCGAAGGCAAGATACCCAAAACCACACGAGGCGGCCTTCAACAAGTCTCTTCGAAGAATTGACATTGCTATTCCTTTTATTGCTTACTCGGTTAAGGAGTATCGAGTCTATCGGTCACGCATCGGTATTATTGGACATAGCGGAATTCGGCGGAAGCGAGCAATATGTGGCATAGTTCGCACAACGCCTCGTCACTCGATTTGGACTCGGA
>JBLHLE010000599.1:0-5347 GCA_047620805.1 Pirellulaceae bacterium | reverse complement strand
CATCTGGCCGAACATTTGTCCGATACAAATAATCGCGCAGAGTCATTTGTTTTTCCAGAAAAACTGAATTGTTGTGAATCCACTACCCTTGAGGAACTAAAGAATCTCGATCTTTACCTCGAATACTTGCATGCCCACCAACCCGAGCAACTCGACGAAAAATGGGTCGAGTCAATTCTTGCCGCCGCTGCGTTCGTTGGGGAAGTAATTCGCCAGAACTCGCCGCGACAGTTTCAGTGGTTTGATTACGATTCCGCAGTCGCACTCGGGCCATCCTACGCTGAATTTGTCGGAGATCGCGAATTGGCAGTTTACGCTGCCCTCATTTCGCTGCGTGGCACCGCCATCCTGCCGATTTATCGAGTCGCAATGTTCGTTCTCGAGGGCGAGCAGCACTCGACCTTCGCATTTGCGAAAGCTGAGATTCAAGCTCCAGTCGAAGATCGCAAACCGTCAGACGCAATCCAGCTACTCATCGACGCGGAGCAGAACGAACGGCAGCTGATGAACGAAGATGAGTGGGAAGTCGTTGAAGAACTTGACACGAACGACCCTCAGTTTGATCTCGTCGAGGTGGGCTTTCGTCTACTCGACGCGGGGCAAGACGACGACGCCCGCGAGAACTTTGTACAGCGACTGGATTCACATCCTGCTGACGGACGAGCACACAAGGGACTCGGTGACTGCCACTACTTCGCCGGAGACGCCGCCGCGGCCGTCACCAGTTACGATCGCGCGATCGAATTCGACGACGCGAGCAGCGACACGTTCTTGGCCCGAGGAGCCGCGAATGCCGAACTAGGGCGTTTCGACGAATCTCTTGCGGATTTGGACAGGGCGTTACAAGACGCGGAGCAAGTTTTGGACGTGCAAATGGAACGCGCGAGTGTCTTATTGCGGATGGAGCGGTTTGACGAAGCAATTGCAAGTTACTCCGATATACTGTTAGCCGCCACAGGCGAATCAATCGCAGGCGAATCAGTCGATAGCGGCATGCAGTTGCAAGTCCTTGCGGCCCGGGCGAACGCCCATTACGAAGCGAATCAGTTCGACGAAGCTCTGGCGGACATCGCAAAAGCAGAACTGCTCGGCAGCCACGACGTCGATCTGTTTATTACCGCCGCGCGAATTCACGAGTTGCGCGGTGATTTCCGCAAATCAATTGCCGCCTACGAAAAGGCGATTCACTGCGATGACCGGAATGCCGATGGGATTAACGGTCTCGCCTGGATTCTTGCGACGGTTTCCGACCCGAAACTCCAAGACGGCGCCCGCGCAAAACAGTTGGCTACCGAAGCGCTCCACTTTGCAGGGCAAGACGATAGACACATCGTACTCGACACGCTGTCCGCAGCGTGTGCCCGTGCCGGCGAATTCGATTCGGCCATCGATCACCTACGCACCGCGCTCGAAACCGTCGATGACGACGAGTTGCGAACCGAGTATGAAACTCGGTTAAGACTGTACCAGACACAGACTCCCTATGAGTGCTAGTCTGCAGGAGTCGTGTCGAACGCTCGTAGCAAATGTCGCCAGACTTCTGGCCTGAAGCGCCAAACCGCGTTGCACTGCAGGGTCAGCCTGAGCTCAGCTAGTGAAGAGTTTTCATGACATCCTCGAAGGAACCGCGTATTGGTTCCCCCTCGAGGAATCCGTAAGTAAGACGTCGTGACTGACTTGAAAACAAGGAGGCAAGCATCTGTCAAACGATATGTCGGGGAACTGCCAACTGTCGTCGCCTTGCACTTGCAGTTAAGTGTGGCCGTGCAGATCGTCGCAATTCCGCAGGGCAAGTTCTCTCGGAATCGGAAATGCCGCATCCTCGTATATAAATTTGGCGTGAACGCAAAGGGGATATCGGGAATCAAGTAAATCAATTCCCGGTGAGGCTGTCATTTCCCAGGAAGAATGTTACCTCCCCGCTGATTTCGTTTTGGCAGCTGTTAATTTATCGGCTGCTCTCAAAATGAAATGAAGAGGGGAGGTCGCGGAGGGCGACTATCAAGAACTCGTGGTCCGAGAGGGCTACGCGGATGGAACTGGCCGAACAACTTTGCACTTCGAAGACCTCACCGGCCGCGCCATTTCAGAAGAGCCAACGGCGACTAAAAGAGGACCTGCTGATCGGGATCCGTCGCGTCCTTTCGGCTGCGTCGACGTATTGCCTTGGCAGCGGGAACCGTGGAAGCGGCAAATTCCTGTTCGTCGTTGGATGTTCGCAGGTGCACAGGAGTCACCGTCGGCAGAACTTCCTGGATCATCTCCACTACGTTCCGATGGCAAGTCATGAACAGAATTTGGTGATCCCGCGACAAGTCCGACAGTACTTCAAGCGTTGCGCGGGCGCGGTCGTTGTCAAAGTTGACCAAAATGTCGTCGAGTACCAGCGGCAGCGTTTCCGCACTACGGGAATAGTGTCGGATGTACGCCAGTCGGATTGCCAAGTAGAGTTGCTCGCGAGTTCCGGTACTCAATTGCTCGGGAGACTTTGTGCGACCATCAGCATCACTAACGAGAAGAGTTTCCTTGTTGTCCAATTGTGAGTGAACGCGAACATAGCGACCGCCCGTCAGACGTTTCAACAGAACGGCGACGTCTTGCAGCAGTTGTGGCTGTTTCTGCTTGCGGAACCGTCCGATCGCCCTTTGCATCAGCCGATCGGCCAACACCAACGGAGCCCATTGATCGACATGCTGGGCCAACTCTGCCCGTCGCGACTCCAGTTCGGAGGCGATCTTTGCGGTCACCGGCGCCGCGTCGAGGTCGGCCAGTTTTTCACGGGCCCCGCCGACGTCCTCTAGCACCTGTTGATAATTCGCTTCGAGCTCCGTGGAGTTCTCGTTTCCCAACAGTCGACGCAGCAAGTCAAAATCTGCTGCAGCGAGTTTTTTGGCGACGGCATCCCACTGCTCCAAACTCAAGTGAGTCATCATTTCCTTTTGCAGTACTGCGATGCGTTGAATTTGAGACCGCTGCGACGACTGTTCGGTGACGAACGCTCGGAATTTGGCAACGTCCTGATAGCCCGACTCCGCCGCCAGTTCGCCCAGACGAACGCGGATAGCTTTCTCCCGAGTGGCCTTTTGTTCGGAGCGACTGTTCAATCGCAACAAGTCGTCGTCTAGCTGTTTGCGTTCGCGAAGTGCCTTGGTTGCTTCCTCAAGACGCGCGAATAATTGCCGGACGACATCCTCGGGTGAGGGCGTTTTGCCGCTGGTAACACCGCTGGTAACACCACTGGCAACACCACTGGTAACACCACTGGTAACACCACTGGTAACACCACTGGCGCTGAGGCACTTCAGTGCTGCAGTTAATCGGTTGACTTCCTGTTCGAAGGCGTCAATCGATTCGCCCATCGCGGCGACGCGGTGATCCAACTCGATCGCTTGCTGGAAACGCTGCCGCGCCATCACGATTCTCTCCAACGCAGAATCCGCAGTCATCAAATCCCAGGCGGTGGGGAAGCCCAGGCTGACGCGGAGAGACTGCCATTGAATATCGACTTTCTCAAGCTCTGAGTCGATCGTTGTTCGCGCTATTTTAATCGATTCCAACTCGGTGCGAATTGCAACGAGTTTATCTCGCATTGTATTGCGCTGTGATTCCAGGTTTTGCGCGTAGTTAAGTTCGTCGCGGAGTTGCTGAAGTTGTTGACTCAATTCCGACAGATCCGACGCGGCTGCTTTACGGTCGGCCTCTTGAATAAAGGCCGATATCACCCGGTAGGCGGCAAGACACTTCGCTTCTGATTCTGCGACTCGCAGTGACTCGACCTGGTGTCTTTGTCGCAGTTCTGCCCAGATCAACATTTGCTGCGGCGTTGCCGGAGTCAGCGACGTGTTGGCCCACAATAATTGCCATCGCGACTGTGTGGCGGTCGCTTGATCGGTGACGGCCTTGAATTGCAGCCGCGCTTCATCGAGTTGTCGCTGCAGGTCGGTTGCCCTCGACTCGAGTTGCTGCCTTTGTTCCATTGCCGCCGCGTCGGCCAACTGCCGGTCCGTCATTTCGTCGCCACGGGCGACCAAGTCTTCAAAGTCCTTTACCCAATTCGGATGTTCTTCGAACCATGCTTGAGCTTCTGGAGCTAGTGTTTCATTCAGCACGAAACGTCGATGGATCCAGTGCCAAACCGTATCTCGCTGTAATCTGGCGGTCTCGACGTCCTGCTTCGTTGGCAGATCATAGCTCTGGGACCATGCTTCCATTTGCTTTAGGACTTGGACATGCGTCTTCTCGAGTTTTTCGATTCGCTGTTTGAGTGCTGTCTGGGCGGCGACATCCTGGGAAATTTCGTCGGCATAGTCTTGGATCGATTCGACAGACGGAACGCTGGTCGAGTCGACTACAAGTGGCAGGCAGAATTTTTCGTTCGAGATGTTCTGCAACGCTACGAGCTGGCGTTTCCGCTCTTCAACTTCGCTGTACTGAGTTTTCAGTACTTCCAGTGTCGCGACGATATCAGGAAGTTTCTGACTGAGGTCCTTCCAATTTGCAGGGCTCTTCGCCTGCGGCTGAGGAAGTTCGCCAAGTTCTGTAAGCTGGCGTTGTAGCTGGTCGTGTCGCGCATCGCTGGCCGTACGCTTGGACCGTTGCTCGATCCACTGTTTAAGAAGGGCTCCAATCTCGCGGCGTTGTTCCAGACCACACGGGAGATCTTGAAGGCTCTCAAGCGTCCAGTCCGGGTGGATTTCACGCAACGAATCCAATACGTTTTTCTTTGTTGTTTTCGATTTCTGAAAACGTTTGATCACATCGGCGCGGCAAGATTCGATTTCGGACAGTCGCTGATAGAGGCTGCGAATTGAATCAGCTTCATTGGCCGCGTCCTCGTCGACTTCGATTTGAGCTAATTTGCCTTGACGGTCGTCAATGTCTGCTCGGACTTGGTCCTGCATCGCTTCCGCCGATTCGAGTTCCGCAGTTAGACGGCCAACCTCAATAAACTTGTCGTCATCCAACGCCTCGGCACTAGCGGAATGAACTTTACTCAGCTGGTTGAATTCCAGGAACGCTTTTTCACACCGCAAAAGCTGCTGGCGTTCGGCGTTAGTGCATTGGATCCTGGCGAGTTTCTTTTTAAGATCGGCGGCTTCAGCTTCAAGTCGCTCGACGTCAGCGAGCATCTGTGTGTAGTCGCTGGGACGGATCGATGCGGAACGCAGTTCTTCTGTTTGTTGGCGGATACGCTCCAATGTTTGATTGATTGGAAGTGTCCGGGCGCGTGGTTTGAAAAGACGAGAGTGGTCTTCGCGGATCTGATTCAACGCGTTCTGAAAGCTGGCGATGCTTCCCGTACCGCTTCCATAAAGCGCTTGGCTGAGTCCAACATTTTCGAGACTCT
>JBLHLE010000598.1:0-5354 GCA_047620805.1 Pirellulaceae bacterium | reverse complement strand
CGGTGATCTGCCTGATGGACGGCGAGCACAAGTTATGAGAACGCAAGGAGCAGCTGCTCGGCGAGGACGTCGTCGAAATCTTGGACTTCTGGCACTTCCTGTAACGACTGCGCGAGGCCTCAAAGCTACTGTGCGATACGGATGCCGCTGCTGAGACGTTCGTCAAAGAACGCCTCGCCCGCGTGCTGGACGGCGACCTGGGGCGTGCGATCGGCAGCCTGCGGCAGATGTTAAAGAAACGCCGTCACGGGAAGAAACGTCGACTGAGCAAAACAGCGAGCGGCACAATCCAGTCGGCCATCACTTACTTCGAGAACAATCGCTCCCGCATGCGTTACGGCGAGTACCTGCTTGAGGGCTACCCGCCCGCCAGCGGCATCATCGAAGGCTAGTGCCGTCTGGTTATCGAGGACCGCCTGGACCGCACCGGCATGCGTTAGAGCCTGACAGGAGCCCTGGCCATGCTCGCCAACCGAACCACCAGCCTGAGCGACGACTGGAACGACTACCAGACCTTCCGAATCACCCGAGGGCAGAAGCGACTCTCCCCCACCGCCACATAGAGGAACCCCGGTCGCGTCCATCCCAAAGTGGCCTGAGCCACTTCAGTGATTATAAGTTGGTTTGACGCGCAAACGAAAATTGGATGTGCGATTGCAAAGAAGGTGTGTCACGCCTGACGACTGCACCATCTGCTCCCCCGTCGTAGCTGTAAGCATAAACGCCAATGCCGTTTCACGACGATGCAGCGTTGTACGGGAGTGTCTGAGAGATTGGGTGTTGCCTTCTGCCGCATCGGCAAAGCCAACCATCTCATTCGAATTCTCTGGTTGAGGCAGGCCGCCTCCCATTACGAATCTGATGCATGAAACAGTTCCTGGCATTGCCGTGATCCGCAGACCTGCCGTCTGCCTCACCGTTGCTCTGGGCAGAATGACGTGAATCCGGCCTCGCAAACTATTTCTCTAATTCACGGAGGATTCACTGCGAGCAGCAGCCCGTGTCACTAAGGATTCACTCCGCCAGGGTTAAATCTCTCGCTGACGTTCGAACAACTCAGTAGGAGAGTGACAATGCTCGCAAATCTTCAAGAAGGGTACTTGACGCCCACCCAAGTTGCAAAACAACTTGGCGTCCATGTTGGCACCGTACATCGGTGGATGTACTCAACGGTCCGAGGCCGGAAGTTGAAATCTGTTCTGGTCGGCGGTCGGCGACGAATTATCAAGTCCGATCTCGAAGCGTTCTTATCGGCAGACGTCCCATCGACGGACAATGTTGATGCCTCGCGGATGCTGAAGGCTCGCGAATCACTGGCGAGCTTTGGCGTCCGCACTCCCAAAAACGGGGGTCGACCGGCATGAGCAAGTTCCATCGCCCACGCCCGCCCTAGCACGGCCATCTCACTCGGCTTTCCTCAACACACGCTACCCGGCTGCAAAGCCGAAATCGTTGCGAGCCAGCGGATGCAGACTGGCTCTTTCACATCTCTGTATTTGAGCAGGAGTTTTTACGTGGATCACAAGCTGAAATCAACAAATGTCGAATTAATCGATCGTTTACTCGGCGGAGGCACCAGGGTGGGAGTTTATGGCATCCTCGGTCCATCGGGTGTCGGGAAATCAGTCCTGGCAAACATGATCGCCGCTAACGGGGCCACTGGGAAGTCAATCTTTAAAACGCCCCTGTACAAGGAATTGCCGTGGATGCTCTTTGACTTGCACAATGGGCGAGGTCGAACGGTACAGCGTGTCATTTCCCATATCGGAAGGATCCGTCGTGACGACGTCGGGTGTGAAAGTGAAGAAATTCAAAAATACGAGGAAGAACGTCGAGACGAGCTCCCCACCGAGGACGGTTTGCTCATACCGAGCTGCGAGAGGGAATATCTCGCTCTCAAGGCCGTTTACAAGCAGTTGTTTGTTTGGTCAGACGACGATGAACAACCGGCTTTCAGTTCCCTCGCAACTCAGGAGTGGATCACTGATCGAATCACTCAAACTGCATATCTACAACGTGGGCTCGGCGGAATCGTCATCGACGGTGCTCGACACGTCTGGTACGCGTCAAAAGATGAAACGGATTTTTCAGAACGTGAATTCCTTGAACAATTCGTTGCAAACTTCTGTCGCACGCTCGCACGTCGGTTCCAGTGTCCCGTCTGGATTACACACCAGATAGCGTCTGCCAAATGCGGTGCTCCGCCGACCACCCAGCTCACGCATGGTGATGCGGCTGACTGCAAATCCTTCGCGGAAATGATGGATGCATGCCTGGTGATGCGGACGGCCTCAGATCTTAATCCAGAAAGCGTTTTCAGCATTCAATGCATCAAGGGCGACCGAAATCTCGTCAGCCGCGAACGCATTTCCCTGAAGCATGATCGCGACTTCTCAACCATCGTCGAGGCATAGGACCACCGTCAACGATCCTCTTTTGAATTTATCGCGGCCACGTTCTCTTCGCCACGGTGGCGGGGAGCTAAATCTTTTTGTTTCAGGAGTATTGAAAATGGCTGAAGCCAGGAAGTTCTACAATAAGCTCGAATTAACCATCAAAGAAAGCGACGAACGCTTTACACAGTTTGGAAGAGACGTTGACGAGCTCCTTCAACGTTACCAGGACTTGATAATTGGTTACGACCTGGAGGATCTGGATGGGGACGTTTACCACTGCTACGACGACGACTATGACAGATCCAAACCCAGGCTCCGGGAAGTTTACCGTTTCGAATAATGTCACGCGTGCCTCGCAGTGCATTCGACCTTGTCGGTCATCCCGGCTGTAGTCCGCAGTCTTTGCAGACTTATTATTGATACCTCGGGCGGTCAGGAATTTGATCGTCTCGTCCATTGGCACCGGCTGCAGTGACCGACCAGCGTGGTCATTTCAGCCGGTCGCCGGTGGACTAGTCGCCGACCTTTCGATGTTCGATGCGTGGATGCTGAAGGCATCGGTAATCAGAGAGCCCAGGCAACTTGATCGGCGGCGAGACCGTGAACATCAAGCACTGCCCCTACTTCGGTTATCCCGGGGGCTGGGCAAGTATCACGCTTGCGCCACTTCTTACCAACATTATTACGGTGATGCTCTCTGGGACCGCTCCCCGGCGATGGAGTCGATTTCGACTCCCCTCCCGGCGAGGGGGGGGGCGGCCCTTTCTTCGTTGCCTGACACAGCGTTCGCATTGTGCTGCGAATCAAGCAAGAACTTTTAGTTGCAGCGCAAGTCGAGTCAATCGGCAATTTAGGATTCCAGAATATGCCAAAAAACTTACTCCAACTGAAACACGAGCCCCAGTGGGATACGACCGAAGACGATCTGGGTGAACCCAATGGACGCTGGCAAACCGAGCATGCCAAACGGGCTAAATACGCGACGGCATTGCAAATGGTGTCCGCCATAGGTCGGCGGCCCAGTGATTGGATAAAGCGGGAACTGCTATCTGGATCAAGCGGTGACGACTCGCGGAACTGGTTTGTCCGCAAGGTGCTAAAGAACAGCGCCTCGTTCTTGATCCAGGATCGTGACCGCATTCTTTTCCCTGGTGACGAATCCATTATTAGAGAGGCTCGAGCCTTCGACTACATGACTCGACACAAGTTGTTCGCCTTGCTGGACGTTCTTCCCAGGAACTCACACGAATGGAAGGCAGCTACTGCTGCTGCGTTCTGCCGTACCAGCCTTTACGAGACGAAGGAACGAATTCCTCACAATTTTGGCTTTATCCGAAATTCGCAGGTGTGCCGAAATACGTCGTGCTGCCCGCATTGTTACGCGAGGTTAATGGCAGATCAGTATAAGAACGCCCGAGAAGTAGTAGTCAACCATCCACCGGAGTACGTGGCACTTTTGTCGAGTGCCGCTCTTGTGGATCTCAACAACACTAATAAGTGCAATCAGCTGCGTAGGAGCCTCAGGAAGCATGTAGTCGATCTTGCGAAATCCGCGGGCGGTACTGGAGGCATTTGGACCCAGCAGATCGGGCCAGCCTTAATTGACGAAAACTATTGGTGCCGCGATGAGCTCAGTGCCTCAAGAGTGGAAGAACTTGAACTTCGCGTTGCTGTGATGGCTGTGATTCCACCCACAGGACCGAGTCTGCAGCGATTGAAACAGTTCAAGCCGCGACGTGATCTGCTTGAAACGCCGCTGGAGATCGACATCCAGCGATTCGATCCGGAGCGATCCCTGAGGTCTTTCATGGTCAAAGGCAGGGCAGCCAGCACAGCACAAGTCAGGTTACGGGAAAACAGCTGCGGATTGTTCTATTGGCCGCCAATCAGCATCTGCTCTCAGGACCAATGGGTGGCTCGTTACATCCTGATGCGAAATCAGCCAGCTGCTCGCCATTGGGGGAGCTGGACCAAACAGCATGGCAGTCAAGGCCCCGTTTACGAGGCGTCCCAAACGCCAATCTCGCCCACTCCGCAGCAGCGCCGCGTAACGCTGCTGCGGGCCGCCGAGCCAGTTCTCGTTGGGCTCGGTTTTCCTCAAAACACGCTTCCCGGCCGCGTGAATCTGCGTGAGCTGCTTACTGGCGCCGAAATCGTTGCGAGCGAGCGGGATATCCGCTGGCTCATTTCACATCTTTCATGATTAGGAGCAATTTGATGAAACCACAACTTCAACCCACGAACGTTAGGTTCGTCGACCGTCTACTCGGTGGCGGAACTAAGCCGGTAGGCGTATACGGAATCCTCAGCCCGACAGGAGTCGGAAAGTCGATGTTGGCATGCATGATTGCCGCTGACAGTGCCACTGGTGGCTCCGTCTTCGATGATACCACATCGCGACCTACTGGACTCTGGGTCTGGTTCGACTTTCACAATGGCGGATGGTTATGCCGCGAGCGAGTTTTGTCGCACGCGGCACGAATCAGTCGGGATCAAGTTTGCCAGCAGGACCTGTCGGTTGAAGATTACGAATCTTCATACATGAAAATGCTGCCTCAGGTTGACGGACAAGTTGTGCCCGCAGCAGAAAGAAGGCGTCGAGCCACTGAATGCATCAATCGTCAACTGCAACTGATCGCACAGGATCCGGACGACATTCCGGTACTCGAATTTGCCACGCCTGTGGGGATCGCGATGCGGCTGCACAGCCTTTCGCAGCAACGATCCATCGAGGGCGTTGTCATCGATGGCGTCCCGAACGTCTGTTACCAGTCTGCGGAAGCACTCGATGTCTCGGAACGAGAGTTTCTTCAGCAGTTTGTAGAACGAGAGTGCCGAATCATAGCGAAACGGTTTCAGTGCCCTGTATGGGTCACTCACCAAATCAGCGGAGCGGCTTCTTCGGCTCCTCCAACTGCCCCTCTTTCGCACCGTGACGCGGCTCGTTGCAAGACCTTT
>JBLHLE010000597.1:0-5354 GCA_047620805.1 Pirellulaceae bacterium | reverse complement strand
ACCCGTTTTGGTCGGTGGCAGCGGCGGCCGAGCGGGAGTCGAACGTTCAAGATCACCGCCAAGATCACCTTCAAGAGCACCTTCAAGAGCACCTTCAAGAGCACTGTCAAGATCGCTCCCGCTATTCGCTGCCTGAGCAATGCGAGTTGTCGAACCAAGCTCGGGATTAATCGATCCACTTACGGGCGGCTCCAACGCGGCGAACATGCCCAGAATATCAAGCGCATTCGGGTCGGCTGGCGGAACAACGAAACTTGTAGCCACATCGGCTGTTGCTGTCCGAGTTGGAATGGGAGGCGTAACGCCGGTCCTGGTCGGAATCGGCGGCGGTCGCTTCATCGCACTGTTCCACGCCGTTTCTTCACCCGTTTTGGTCGGTGGCAGCGGCGGCCGAGCGGGAGTCGAACGTTCATCAGTCTCGTCAAAATCAAACGATGTCAGCGACAAGGTAATCGCAATTAGCAGTACGTACGCTACATACTTCATGGAATGGCCTAATTGCGGCGATGCGCTTGAAAGATAAGACTACGAGGCGGGAGGAGCAGGCGGGAAGAGGTGGTGGCAAGACGTCGAACGACGCGGAAGCTGTCTATTTAATCGTCACAAAGCTTTCGACTACCACAGCTTAATTCTGTCAACCCAGATGCCCGTATGAAGTTGCTAGCTGGGACCGTTTGTGCCAGCTAATAACGGCAACCACTTTCAACTGCACGACTTAGTTCTCATGCGGGGTGTTCTGTATGTACAATAGCTCCATGAATTCGCCCGAAAACAATCGCGACGACGCAGACGAACCCAAGATTCCCGAAACAGAAATCCGGGATTCGGACGATGTGGATTCGGACGATGTGGATTCGGGCGAGACGGGATTGGGCGAGACGGGATTGGGCGAGACGGGATTGGGCGAGACGGGATTGGGCGATGCGGGATTGGGCGAGACGGGATTGGGCGATGCGGTTGGGTTGAATCGGAATGAACCTGTGGCGGTGACACAGTTATTGGCTCAGGCAGCGGGCGGGGACAAGTCGGCGGTGGAAGAGCTCTTGCCGCTGGTATATGCGCAGTTAAGGGCGGTGGCACAGTTGCGGATGGCGACGGAGCGGTCGGGTCATACTCTGCAGGCGACGGCTTTGGTGCACGAGGCGTATCTCAAGCTTGTCGGGCCGAGAGAAGTGCCCTGGCAAAATCAGGCTCATTTTTATTCGGCGGCAGCCGAAGCAATGCGGCGAATTCTGTTGGACTACGCAAAGTCTCGAGGGCGTCGAAAGCGTGGTGGCGACAAGAGTTGCGTCCCGCTGAATGTCGCCGATCTCGCGGAAACCGGAAATCCGGAAGAAATTTTGGCGCTCGATGAGGCCCTTTGTCGCTTAGAGGAGCACGAGCCGGAAGCTGCCAAAGTGGTACGCCTGAGGTTCTACGCAGGTTTGAGTGTCGACCAGACGGCAGAGGCATTGGACCTTTCGCCGCGGACGGTCGACCGCCGCTGGAAGTTTGCTCGAGCTTGGCTGTTTCGCGAGCTGGACTAGCTCCTCGGCGCTCAACATGGCCTTTCAGTCAATGCGTTAGTTTGTCTCGTGTTGTGGCCGAATAACGTCCTTCCAGTTTTCCGATCGCGACGCCAAGCCCGAATCCATGCTGAGAAGAGAAAAGCGATGACTGACAAAATAGAAATCTTCGAGCAAGCCATTGAACTTGATGAGGAAAAGCGCGCGAGCTTTATTCGCGACGCTTGTGGTGATGACGAGGCTTTGCGGAGGGAGGTTGAATCGTTGCTCGCTGCGCACGATTCAGCGGGGGAGTTTCTCTCTTCTCCAACGGGGGAGTTTCTTGAGCCACCGCCTGTTGCTCCCTCATTACCAGAAAAATTGGGCAAGGTGATTGGCCGTTACAAGCTATTGGAGAGTATCGGTGAGGGTGGATTTGGCGTCGTGTATATGGCTCAACAGTCCGAGCCGATTCGACGCCGAGTGGCGCTGAAAATCATTAAGTTGGGAATGGATACGAAGCAAGTTGTCGCGAGGTTTGAGGCGGAGCGGCAGGCATTGGCTTTGATGGACCATCCCAATATCGCCAGGGTCATCGACGGCGGCGAAACGGATACGGGGCGGCCCTATTTCGTTATGGAACTGGTCCGCGGAGATCCAATCACACAGTATTGCGATCGCGAAAAACTGAATACTCGCGCGAGGCTCGAGCTGTTTCAACAGGTTTGCAACGCAGTTCATCACGCCCACCAAAAAGGGATCATCCATCGCGATATCAAACCGAGTAACGTGATGGTGACGGTGTCGGACGATAAGCCGATGGTGAAGGTGATCGACTTCGGTATCGCTAAAGCAACCAATTTGGAGCTGACTGAAAAAACGCTGTTCACGGAATTTCGGCAGTTGATTGGCACTCCGCAGTATATGAGTCCTGAGCAGGCGGAAAGATCCGGCGTCGATGTGGATACTCGATCGGATGTGTACTCGCTGGGAGTCCTCTTGTACGAAATGTTAACTGGGCGAACGCCGATCGATTCCAAGAAGATGGGGGCGGCAGCTTGGCATGAATTGCAGCGAATTATCTGCGAAGAGGAGCCAACGAAGCCCTCGGCGGTAGTGAGTTCAGGGGATGTCGACGCCGCGGATGTAGCCAAACGTCGATCGACTGATGCGTCGCGACTAGGAGGAGTGCTAAGAGGCGATCTGGATTGGATCGTGCTGAAGTCTTTGGAGAAGGACCGTTCGCGACGGTATGCGTCGGCGAGTCAATTTGCGGAAGACATCAGGCGATACTTGAGCGACGAGCCCGTGGAAGCTACGCCACCGAGCGCTGCGTACAAGCTGACAAAATTTGCGCGTCGCAATAAGCCTTTATTGGCTGGCGTAGCGGCTGTGTTTGTTGCGTTGTTGCTGGGACTGATCACTACGAGCGTAATGACTAGCGTCGCCGTACAGGCGAGAGCCGAAGGAACGCTGTTGCTTGCCAAGGCGAACAAGGCCGCGAATGAATCCAAGATCGCGACTCGGAAGGCTCGCCGTTCGGCGATCATTGCAGGGGCTTCCTTACTACTACCGGACGACGAAGTCGACGCATTAGCGAACGAATGGCAGGAGGATCTTGCCGCGCAGCGCCCAGGTCGTTCGGAAGACGACAAAGAGTTCGTCCGTGAGGAAGTTCAATTTGCGAGTTGGTACGCCGCTTGGCTGGTGAGGCATAGTCGGGGCCTCGAAGCCATCGCTCTCTTGAATGAACACTACGCTCGGGCCAAACGAGTACTTGGTACAGGTGATTCAAGTTTCCTGGCCTTCTCGAATACGTGCGCTCAAACTCACATTCTGCAAGGATCGCGGGCGGAATCACTTGTGCCGATTTACGACGATCTGTTGGAGTCTTTGGAAAAGGTACATGGTATTCCGCAGGCCACGGTAATGTTACCGGAATACGCAGCGGTTCTCGTCCGAGCGGGCCAGAGCAATGAAGCCGCGGTTGCGATCAAAACTTATTTGGCAAGACGAGCAAAAGATACTAGTCCACCGGAAACTATTGAACTCGGCAGACTCGACAATTCGATTGACGCACTCGTCGGCTGGGGAGAATCGAACGCAGAGCTTTTTGAGCAATTGAAAGAGTATCGCAATACTGGCCTCGTTTCGGAAAACTTAGGTGGCGGAGAGTCCGATCCGGAATTGATCGCCGACCTGAAGTTCTTGCAAGGAAGCTGGGAGTGGTCAGAGACGGTCGGCGGCAAAACGACCCACATGGTCATCGAGATTGTCGGCAGCGAAGTCGAAACGAAGTGGATGAAGCCCGACGGTTCTGTCGAGCGCGGCCGCAGTGGCAGGATGAAGTTGGGCCGCAGTGGCAGGATGAAGTTGGGCCGCAGTGGCGCTGCGAAAATTTATACCGTGACGCTCGGTAACGATGCCGCGAGTGCCGCAAACTTCATTTACACTTTGACAGCAGGCCAATTCGTTATCGTCTCAGGAATGCTCGTTAATCACGGAAGTTTACCCGAAACGAAAATGAGGAAATGGACTCGTTTGGCGAGTGACGAGTGAGGCGGGCGAAGATTGCGTTACATCGCTGTGGACCGAGAGTTTCTCGACGTGTTGCGAGAATCCAGCGGGAATTGGATTTCAACTCGACCAGAAAATTTCTTGGTATCCGAAAATACGACACATCTTGGTCAACACCACCAAAATCTTGATCGCAAAGTGGGTTTGACTCGTTAAAAACAGGGCTATTTACGACTGGCTTATCACCTGCTTGCAGGGCTGATTCTGGAGCCCGGAATCCAAGTGCAGTTTGGCCCGGCTATTTGCCGGCATTCCCGAGAAGACCGCCACGCAAAAGTGGTGGCGTTCACCGAGAAATGTCAAGAATACGCGGATTTTCAGACAATACAATTGCATGTTGCAATCTGCATCACTAAAGTGTGCGTTATAGGTAGAGGGCTTTTGTTCTCCCTTTGCGGCTTACTGAGACGAGGCACGTGTTCAGGTCAGTTCGTATCTAGGTTAGCTCCGTATTTTACGGCCGCCACAATTGTTGGCGTGTTCGATGCGAGTTGTCGAATGAACTCTGCCAATCAATTATCGTCCAGGAATCATATCGATGAAAAGTGCAAGCAATCGAGTCCGTTTGAGTCGTAAAAACAGGCCAAACAAACGTGTGCGAAGTGCGTTGGTTGAAACCTTGGAACCGCGTGTTCTTTTGGCAAGTGTCGTCTGGGATGGTGAAGCTGGCGATAACGATTGGAATAATCCAGTTAATTGGGTTGGCAACGTTCAAATCCCCAACCAAGTTGGTGACGATGCAGTGTTCCAGGACGTTGGAGTTGGTGTCGTCGATCTCATGGGAGTTACGCATACCATCAAAAGTATCCGTTTCGAGAACACTACTGGCGGATACGATGTCACAGGCGGATCGCTTGGTCTCGACTTGGTTCTCAACACGGGGTCCCAAAATAATACGGTATCGGCAGGCATCGTCAGCAGCACGACGATCGACAATGCGGCGGCAGGCTCCACAATCATCGTTACAGGCGATGTAGACCTTGGACTGGGTGGGCTCACCGTTCAGGGCGCTGGGGACGTGGAAATCAGCGGCGATATCGGCGGCGTTGGCGCGGACATCGCCGCATCGGGACGTTTTATTCAGGTCAAAAACGACGGTGCGGTAGATCGCTTATTGCACGTCGGCGAGCTAGAAGTCTTCGAGATCGGCGTTACGCCTGGACCGACCGACAACGTGGGCGGAAACAATAGCCCGTTGAATAACTCTAACGACCTGGCGACGGCGGCCAACGGTGCAACGATCGAATCCAATAGTAATCAAGGCGGTCACGGTAACGTTTCCGCGGTAATTGA
>JBLHLE010000596.1:0-5373 GCA_047620805.1 Pirellulaceae bacterium | reverse complement strand
GTCGTCGAATTCGCGAATCAACACAATCTAACCGTCGCCACATTTCGCGACGAACAAATGTCCGGCAGGTCCGCGGCAGCGTGACTGTCAATCTTCCAAACTTGCGCAGACGATTTCTTTGTCGTTGCGAGCGAAGACGTGCTGGTCGGCGTAGGCGGGGTGAGCCCAACAGACGCCGTTTCGCCGTCGTAGCTGTTCCAGCGTTGGATCCAACAACTTTGTGCGACTGATCTCTTCAAATCCGCGCGGAGACAGTTTGGCGATGATCAATTCACCGCGTTCGTTGAACAACCAAGAGATCTCACCATTTTGCACGAAGTGGATGTTACTCCAACGGTCGCGCGGGGTCGCCGTTTCGTCCGTCCACAGCCGGTCTCCAGTCGCTGCGTCGAGACAACGTAATTCTCCATAGCTATCCACGCCATAGATGTGATCGCCAAGAAACAAGGGAGTGCTGATGATCGACTGCAAGGCGTCTGTGTTTCGTTCGCTTTGGCCATTGCGATGCCACATCTTTTCGACTTGAAGTCGGTCGGGATCAATCTTGAGCATCAAAGCGCCGTCGTAAAACGACGTGACAAATAGACGATTGTTACTCAAAACGGGAGTCGCAATGCCGATGGGCATCTTGCTAGCTGGAAATGGAAACCGCCAATGTACCGTACCCTTTTCCGGATCCAATCCGGCCACGCTACTTCCCGTCCAACAGACGACAACATCCTGCCCCGCCTGCTTCATGATGATCGGAGCCGAATAAGATGCGACGTCTTTCAGCGCTCGCCATTGCTCTTCGCCGTTCTTTTTGTCCAGTGCGACAATACACGCTCCGTCGCTGCCACCAATGTGCAGAATCACAAGATCGTCGTAGACCAATGGAGCGGCCGCTATGCCCCAAATTGGCATTCGAATTTTGAAATCCTTATTTAGGTCGCGCTTCCACAACACAGTTCCTGTACCAGCGTCCAAACAATGAAGATGACCCATCGCGCCCAATGCATAAGCGCGATTGTCGTCGATCGTGACACATGCTCGCGGACCAGCCTGGTAGCTAATGGTGTAGGCACATTCGTACTCGTGCTTCCAGACTTGTTGTCCAGTCTCTGCGTCGAAGCAATGGATTCGTTCAATTTGCGTTGGCTCGATTTGACGGTCGGTGACGAAGACACGCCCTTTGGCAACTGTTGGACCGCTATACCCCGCGCTGATCGGCATTCGCCACTTAATCTCGATCTGCTCGTTCTTAAATTTTTCGACCAGCCCAGTCTCCTTCCAAACGCCGTCCCGATTAGCGCCGCGCCATTGCGCCCAATCTTCAGCTAGTCCGTTGCCAGCGATAAATTGAGCAGCGGAGAACACGACGATGATCAACGCGAACGGCAAAGCAAGTTGTCGAGTCATAGCGGTAATATCCTTGATCCCAAAAGTTGGTGGTCCGAGTGCAATGTGTGACGTCAGCCCGCTATCGTTATACCCAAAATGCTCCCCGAGGCCGTAGCCTATCGTACGAATCCGGCAATTTACTGCTAGAAAACATTGTCGGCAAAGCCGTACGGAGGCTTGGAAAGAAATAACAAATCGCAAAACTCAAACAAACTAGTGTCCATTCGGAAACGTCGAAGAGCAGACCTCAAGAAAGGCGGCGACGATCGCGACGACAACTACGATGATGGCCAGAATAAAAATAACGACGACCCCGAGTGTCACAGTTAGGAAGGCAACGATGCCCTTGATCAGGCCCGCAATCAGCGGCGTGTTTTTGGACTCACGAGCATCGAACATCGCAACAATCGATATCAGGCAAAGTGCAGGGACCGTCGCAAATATGAAAGCAACGGAACAAGGCAGCGAAAAAAGGGCGATCCCGATACCGATCAGTAAACACATTGCGGCACTAAGCGACCACACAAGCGCGTGTGAAATTCGGCGTTTCTGCGGAAAGTCGTCGGTAGAATATTCAACCAATGGTTTCTCAGCGGGCAATTTCGGTTTCCGCCGCTTTTTCTCCGTCAAACTCACATCGATGTAGAATTCGCCCACCGACTCTGTCGAAACAGGCTTTTGTCGTCCCAAGCAGAGCCAGCATTCTTGTTGATCAGTTTGCCGGCCAGCACCACATTCAGGGCAGATCGCGCTCGGCGGCTTCTGTTGGTCGCTCATCGTTCTGTTCCTCAACTCCCATGACATAGGAGATATCTAACATCCAAGATATCCGATCGGGCGGTGTCTGCTCGTTTCAGGCAAGTACCGCCAACCTGAAGAGTCCCCCGTCAGGGGATTTGGAAAGAAATATCAAATCGCAAACTCAAATACGCAACAAATCGCAGCTACCAATAAACAAACGGGAAAGTGCCTTTGAAATGTGGAGATTGTGTTTTGCTTTTTGTGTTTTGATTTCTACCGCGCCGCCACTTCGCGCTAGAACCTAGTGTACATTCGGAAATATGGCCATTGCGATCGCGGCCCCTTCACGCTGGCCAGAAAAAAACTAAGCAGCCCCGTCCTGCTGCTTCTTGTGGGTGAACCACACCAGGAACCAAACTGCCATCGCTGCAACCGCGGCAATGACAATAACAACCAGTAAATCCGTATTGAACTCGGGTAAATACTTTTCAAAGTGTTTATGTTTTAGTTTCTCGATCGCGGGGGTCAAATCCCGCTGAAAAGGCCAGATTTCGCGGAGTGCACCAATCATGAAACCGACGAGACACGACATCGTGGCGCTCTTGTGATCACGTAAGAGCCTTTGCAAAAGCCGACTGAAACTCAGCAGACCTACCACACAACCGCAACCAAATACCGCGACGGTGATTAAATCCCCCAAGTCGACATCACCTCTCGGCAACCGCTTGAGGATCTCCGTCAGATGTTCGTACGTTCCGAGTAGCAGCAGGATATAGGCGCCGCTAATGCCAGGTAAAATCATCGCGCAAATCGCCAGCAGGCCGCAGACAAAAAGGTAGCCGTACGACAGCTCGCCCGAGTGATGCGGGGACGAATAGGAAATTGCCAGTGCCACGGTCACGCCGGCGGCACCGATAAAACAATTAAGTGACGTCTCTGCGGAACTCTTAGAACGAATGATCCGGGCTACGAGAATCGCCGAAGCGAGGATCATCCCGAAAAAAGCGGCCAGCGTGTAGCTTCGCGTTGCAGGAGAAACCAGCAGTGAATTCATCACACCCCCCAGCGCGATGACGCCAATCGCGATTCCGATGGCCAACGGCGCCAACAAAGGCAAGTCCACGCGCTCGAATAACTGAGTGAACTCTCGCTTCCGCAGATGCTGAACGCTGGTTGAATCGATACGACTAATCGCAGTCACTAGCCGTTCGTAGATTCCAACAATCAGCGCGACAGTACCCCCGGAAACACCCGGGATAACGTCGGCCCCGCCCATTAATACTCCTCGAAAGAAATTTCCGATCAGATCCATCCAGCGAAAATTCATCCATTGATTCCATTTGGGGAGAGTATTGGGTGACTGAAAATTCCCGATCGCGCTGAGCTTCAAACCACAGCCTGTTTTATCCAGCTTTGCACGGCGGCTGTATTTTGCCAGATTTTCGCTAGTCTAGCGAAACACGTCAATGTCAGGTGCTGAGTTTGAAATAGCCGGAAGGTGGCAATTTGGGCGCGGTATTTCAAGATCAATGTTGACCGGCCATAGGCGACTAGTACAATTCTTAATTGCTGCCTAAAGTGGATTGATTGTATATGCGCGTTCGCGAACTTGGTAATGTGTTGGAAGTTACAGCACCTGCCAAAATTAATCTATTCCTCGAAGTACTCAATCGACGTTCAGACGGTTTTCATGACATTGAGACCTTGATGACGTCGGTCACGATATTCGACTCAGTTTACTTTTCATTGGACACAGGCGGGCGAATTACGCTCGACTGCGACTGGGCTTCCGGGATGGATGCCTGCACTGGACGACGTTCTCGTGAGGGAGCGGGCGTTGGTGACTTACCGAAGGACACGGATAACATTGTCGTAAAGGCGGTTGAACGGCTACGCGAAGAAGCGGGTGTCGAGCTAGGGGCTAAGATTCGCCTGGTGAAACGCATCCCTTCAGCTGCAGGTTTAGGCGGAGCATCAAGTGACGCCGCCGCAGTCATGGTGGCCGCCAATCATGTTTGGAAATTGGGATGGTCTCGCGATCAACTCGCGGAACTCTCATCTCAATTCGGCAGCGACATACCGTTCTTCTTTGGTGACGGTGCAGCAATCTGTCGCGGTCGCGGCGAACTCATTGAACCCGTTCGCCAACCCCTTCCGCAATTACACTGTGTCATTGTGAAGCCACCCGTTGGCTTGTCGACGCCCGCGGTCTTCAAGAACTGCAAAGTTGCAGAAGATCCGTGCGACGTGAGGCCAGCTGTGGATTCCTGGCGAAAAGGAAAACTGAGTGAATTGGGATCGCGGTTAACGAATCGACTTCAGCCTGTAGCCGAAGGGCTTTCGCCGTGGATCCACAAGACCGGTCAGTTATTTGGCCGACTCGACTGTTTAGGTCACCAGATGAGTGGAAGTGGTTCGAGTTACTTTGGTCTTTGTCGTAATGCTCGCCACGCAAAACGCGTAGCGGGGCGACTACGAGCGATGGACTGTGGTCGTGTGTTTCAGGTGACGACCACTAAACCGCGCTGGCTCGATAGGAGCCAAACATAAGGGAGTATCGCGATGGAAATCACCGAGGTTCGCATCAAACTCATGGAAGACTCTGACGATCGGCTTCGAGCCTTCTGCTCCATTACGTTGGATGATTGCTTTGTCATTCGAGACCTTAAAATCATCGAGGGCACCAACGGACCGTTTGTCGCGATGCCCAGTCGCAAACTAACATTCCACTGCCCCCAATGCAGCTACAAAAACCACCTCCGCGCTCAACACTGCAGTCAATGCGGGTCGCGGCTGAAGGAGGATCGCACGCAGCGAGACCACGATGGCCGCGCCAAACTGTACGCCGACATCGCTCACCCGATTAATTCGGAATGCCGAGAGATGCTCCAAAGACGCGTCATTTCGGAATTCGAAACCGAGAGAGAACAAGCGACACAGCCCGGTTATGTGTCCCGCTACGACGACGACTACGACGACACGGATGTTTCGGGAATCCCAGAACCTCCGATGACAAAACCAGTCGCAGAAGCTGAGGTCCCAGTTGAAGCTGAGGTCCCAGTTGGAGAGGTCCCAGTTGGAGAGGTCCCAGTTGGAGAGGTCCCAGTTGGAGAGGTCCCAGTTGGAGAGGTCCCAGTTGGAGAGGATTCAGTTGGAGAGGATTCAGTTGGAGAGGATTCAGTTGGAGAGGATTCAGTTGGAGAGGATTCAGTTGGAGAGGATTCAGTTGAAAACAACCCGGAGCCGGAAGTT
>JBLHLE010000595.1:0-5374 GCA_047620805.1 Pirellulaceae bacterium | reverse complement strand
CGTGCAACCACACACAGAATCTCTCATCAAAACGGATCGGCGTTTGACCCAAAAGTTTTGCACGGAGACCTTGGCGGTACTTTCCTTTGCCAATGGCGCTATAAAGCAGCCACGGAGAAAGTACCGTGACGAGTGCCAAGTAAATCAAATTGAGTAGGTATGGCACCAGGGTTTCCTTTCCCCAGGGGAGTCACGAAGCGGGCCAAGTCGATCCACTCGTTAGGCGACTCGTTAGGCGACTCCTCGGTTTCGCAGGCAGCAGTTTTTATACTTCTTGCCGCTGCCGCATGGGCAAGGCTCGTTGCGACCAACCTTTTCCCCTCGATTCCGGATCGGATCAACTCTTCGCTCTCCGCTTTGTGAGTTGCCAATGGCATCTTGTTGCTGAGCGGCCATATCGCTGGTTGTCTCGGGAGAGTCGTGGATCGCCTGTGTCTCGACCCAAGTGGAGCCAACGAATTCTTCATTGAGTTGTTCCATGCGGAAGAACAAGTCGGTAGTACGCTCATCGACCGAGTTCCACATTTCTCCGTATAAATTCATGCCTTCGCGCTTGTACTCCACTTTCGCGTCTAATTGGGCGTAGCCAACCAAGCCGATGGAGCTGCGGAGGTGATCCATGGCGAGCAGGTGATCTTTCCAAGCGGTATCGACTATCTCCAGCAATAACTGCCGTTCCATCTTGCGAATTTCGGCGCGGTACCGATCTTCTACCAAGTTGAGCATCTTTCGTTCGACTTGCAATCGCGTCAGCAGTTCCAGATCATCTGGTTTTAGGGCAGTTTCGTAGTTTTCGTTGGCGAAGTCACAAAGTTTCTGTAGTTCGGAGCCAGTACGTATTTGAGACTCGGCGGTTTGCTCGGGACCGGCGTCAAGGAAAAGTTCTTCGACTTTGTCGACCATTTCGGCCGCTTTTTCATTCGCTTGCTGTTGATTTTGCGCGCTGCGAGCCAAGAGTAGGTCGATGATTTCATCGCGAGTTTTCCCACGGATTTCAGCGGGATCGATTTTCGAGTCGAAGCGCTGCTCGGCCCAGTTCACAATCGCCTCGCGATCCAGTCGCTGGCCATCACTTGTCGTATGACTGAATTGATAGACGCCAGCCATGACGGGATACAAGCGTTCTTTGATATCGTATTCTTCGCAAGCTCTCTTGATGACCAACTCTTTTAAAGCGGCGGGCTCGAGAGCTTTTGCTTCGTCCAAGTCGATGACGAAGCCAAACTTGTGCTGAACCCATCCGATTATTTGTTGGATAGCAAAGTTTTCAGCGAGCAGTGGGCTGCCCTCTGACAGGTCAATTTTATCAATTGCTTCGCGAGCTTTTTCCAAGATAAAGCTATCAACCTGCTGGGCGCCGATAGTCTTCAAATCGCGGTCGCGGAAATTCAAGCCCCAACGCGTGTTTGCGAACTTGGCCAGAGCAGCCCAGTTCCATTCCGATTCTTCTTCTTCGGAAGGTAGGTTTTCGTCAATCGCATCGGCCACATGAGATTCACACATGCGCACCGCCTCATCTTTGGCGAACGCTACCGCTGCGTCAAACTCCAAGCCTCGGAAGTGCTGACCTTCAAACTCCATCGACAGCTTTGACTGACAGAATTTGGCGAAGGAGTCGATACCGTACATTGGAGCCAGAAATTCTTCCAGCTTATGTTCGACTTGACCCTCGATCATTTCCAATACTAAGTCGCGACAGATAACGCCATCCAGAATCTGCTGGCGATATTTGTAGATCCGCTTGCGCTGCTCGTCCATGACTTCGTCGTAGTCGAGCAGACTCTTTCTCGCTTCGAAGTGTCGTTCTTCGACTTTCTTTTGAGCAGCTTCGATACGGCGAGTTACCATGCCACTTTCGATACGCTCGCCCTCTTGCATGCCGAGCCGTTCGAGGATGCTCTTGACCCACGGGCCGGCGAACACTCGCATCAAGTCGTCTTCTAGAGACAGGAAGAATCGACTGCTCCCGGGGTCGCCTTGTCGACCACAACGACCGCGAAGTTGGAGATCGATTCGACGCGATTCGTGACGTTCGGTGCCGATGACATGTAGACCACCGATGGACTTAACGTGCGCGCCTTGCTCTTTCATTCCTTCAGCTTGCTCGATTTCGTTGACCAACTGTTCCCATTCGTCATTGGGAACGTCCAGCCGCGTCGCATATTTTTCTTGTAGCTGCGCCCAGGCTTTGGTTTCGGGATTGCCGCCGAGGATGATATCGGTACCGCGACCAGCCATATTGGTTGCGATCGTGACGCCACCAAGTCGCCCAGCTTGCGCCACAATATCGGCTTCTCGTTTGTGTTGTTTGGCGTTTAGAACCTGATGCTTGACGCCCCGTTTTTCGAGCAGCATAGCCAGTGTTTCACTCTTTTCAATTGAAACAGTACCAATCAGGATCGGCCGACCTTTGTACTCAACCGCTTCAACTTTCGACTTCGGGAATGTTGTTTTTTTCTTCGCTCCGGATTCGGTGAATTCGACCGACTCGTCAGATTCCTGATGAACGTCACCGTAAATTTCCGTACCGTCTTTCAGAAGTATGACGTCATACTTGTGCAGCTGTTCGATTTCGTCGGCCAGAGCGCTGAACTTCTCGCGTTCCGAACGGTAGATGACATCGGGATGCTCGACTCGACGCATTTTGCGGTTGGTCGGAATTGCGACAACTTCGAGTTGGTAGATCTTCCAGAATTCGGACGCTTCGGTCATGGCGGTACCTGTCATACCGCTGATTTTGTCGTACAGTTTGAAGAAGTTTTGCAGCGTGATCGTTGCGAGTGTTTGAGTCTCTTCTTTGATCTGAACGCGCTCTTTAGCTTCCACGGCTTGGTGCAAGCCATCGCTCCACTGACGGCCTTCCATAAGCCGCCCCGTGAAGGAGTCAACGATCACGACTCGGCCTTCCTTTACCACGTATTCGTCATCGCGTTTGTAAAGGTAATGGGCTTTGAGTGAGTTATCGATCAAGTGCGGCCATTCCATATTGCCGGCTGTGTAAAAGCTCTCGACGCCCGCTAGTTTTTCCGCGAAGCGGACACCCTCATCCGTCATGTGAGCCGAGTGGTCTTTCTCGTTGACGACGAAATGCATGTCTCGTTTCATTTGCCGAGCGACCCTGTCGGCATCGGAAAACTTCTCGGGACGCTGATGCGCCGGTCCCGAAATAATGAGTGGAGTTCGCGCTTCATCGATCAGGATATTGTCGACTTCGTCGATGATTGCATAGTGCAGTGGCCCTTGCGATTGCTGCCGCTCTGCCGGGTAACGTTTGTCGCCGCGCGCTGCGGGACGCATATTATCACGCAAATAATCGAAACCGAATTCATTGTTGGTCCCGTAGGTGATATCGCAGGAGTACGCGTTTTGCCGTTCGAGGACCGACATGTCGCTCTGGATCGCTCCGACTGTCAGGCCAAGGCCAATGTACAGCGGCGCCATCCATTCCATATCGCGGCGGGCAAGATAATCGTTCACTGTGACGACGTGAACGCCCTTGCCTTCTAAAGCGTTGAGGTACGCGGGTAGCGTGGCGACAAGCGTCTTACCTTCACCAGTTACCATTTCGCCAATAGCACCACTGTGTAGCACCATTCCGCCAACCATTTGGACATCGTAATGACGCATCTTGAGGAACCGCCAGCCGGCTTCCCGGCAAATTGCGAATGCTTCGACGAGGAGGTCATCCACCGTCTCACCATTTCTCAAGCGTTGACGAAATTTCGTCGTCTGCTCGCGCAGTTCTTCATCGCTCAGCGGCTTATAGCGGTCTTCCAGGGCCGCGATCGCGTCGACCTGCGACTGGGTGCGTTTCACGCGACGGGCGTTCGACGAGCCAAAGACGCCCGTCATCATTCGTTCGATTGACGAGGCAAAACCACCGAAAATGACGGTGATCACCTCCCATATGCGTTCTAGTAAGTTCATGGCACTGAAGGGGTTGTGTCGTTTGTTTATGGCGAACGCAGAGCGCAACCGACCGACCGACTAAGTGCCAATAGATCCGACGAGTTAACGGCGGATCTGAGGCAGCGGTGGTTTCTCCGCTGGAGTGCGTAACGTATTCTGATACCGTAGCTTATAGCGATTGTGGAGGTTGGTCAACTGCGGTTTTGGTGGTCGAAGAATGTTCACGGTGTTCGGTAGTAAACGACCGATCTTGAATAAGTGAGGTTCGCTGCGAACAAAGAACTCGCCGCGACCCGATTCGTTTTGATTACCTCGCGCTCTCGCCCGCTGTCGAGACGATTGCCTTCCGCTATCTTGTATATGGCGAGCAGCGACCGCGCTTTTTCGCCCACGTCACAGGACAATTCAACTCATCCCCGCGAGACTTAAAGTTGGTCCAATCTTACGTAACGACGGATATTACGGGACAGTTGCTTTTGTTGGGGACTGGAACGTCTGTGGGCGTGCCCGCCATCGGTTGTGGCTGCGACGTCTGCCAAAGTAATGACCCTCGCAACAATCGCACGCGAACTAGCGCTGTTTTCGGCCTGCCGGAAGGTAACCTACTGATCGATACGTCTCCCGATCTTCGGCACCAGCTGTTGCGCGAGAAGATCGGAATCGTTCACGCCGTGGTCTACACCCACGAGCATGCTGACCATATTTTTGGGTTGGACGACCTCCGCCTGTTCCAGTTCTATTTGGGAAAACCCGTGCCGTTGTATTGCGAGAAGAAAGTTTCGCAAAGGATCCAACATTCGTTTGACTACGCTTTTGCGACGCACGAGCAGACGCATGCCGGCGCTATTCCAAAACTGGAAATCCATGAAATCTCAACTCAACCGTTTTCTGTGCTAGGAGCAAATGTTCGGCCGATACGTCTAAAACATGGGCCGCGATTTGATGTGCTTGGGTTCCGAGTTGGGGATGTCGCGTATTGTACGGATACCAATCACATTCCCGAGGAATCGCTGGCGTTGCTAAAAGGGCTGGATGTGTTGATTCTCGACGCACTCCGCCCCGAGCCTCATACGACTCATTTCGGCTTGCAAGAGGCGATCGACGCCGCGCACAAGATTGACGCGAAGCGAACGGTATTCATACATATGTCTCATTCACTGGACTATCGCACCGTGAACGAAGAATTGCCAAGTGGCATGGAATTGGGCTACGACGGTATGAGAATCCCATTGGGGCTAGCGAAGTGACACTTCCCACCAGCCGTCGTCGTCCGCCGCTTCATCAACCGTCAATGATCAATCTATTCTCTCGAGTCAATCGAAAGGCATGATCGTTTTAGATTAGAGCACCGGGTGGGAGTTGAACCCACGTCTCCGCGTTACGACGGCGGAATCTTGGCCACTAGACGACCAGTGCTTCTGAGAAATCCCCGAGTGGGGTCGGCGGGATTCGAACCCGCGCCGCG
>JBLHLE010000594.1:0-5381 GCA_047620805.1 Pirellulaceae bacterium | reverse complement strand
CTAGTGGGCGGTAGAGGATTTGAACCTCCGACCCCTACGATGTCAACGTAGTGCTCTAAACCAACTGAGCTAACCGCCCGAATCTGCCGGCCGATGGCCGAGCAAACTTAACGAGTTACATCATAACTAGAAACTCGTCGTTTTGGTATCGGTCGAACAACCGTCTTTTGATCAGACAAATCTAATAACTGAGGGGTTCGCTGTTCAAGGGGACAAACGGGAAAAGTTGCCGGTTGTCGGTATTTACTACGCTTCTGGGGCGTGTTCCACCTAGGATAGCAAAATAGCAAGATAGATCGATCCGCGCGATCTTGGCTGTGACGAGATTATTCGACGAGATCACTCGGCGTGTCACTCTACGGTGTCACTCTACGGTGTCACTCTACAGTGTCACTCTACAGTGTCACTCTACGGGCGGGAGCGTAAAATCGAATTCGCAACGAGAGCTGACGTCACGAACTGGGCCTAGCATCTGCGGGTTTGACCGAACCCTTCGGTATCTTTCCGTGTCTCACCTGAAAGCCTAAGTTCTCAGGATTCCGCTAGTTGCTAGCAAGGAGGAGCGAAAAGGGCTTGTTTGTCCTATTCTTTCTCGACTTATGTACTACTCACTACCGGCAATATTTATTGAACCGTACTATATTGCCGATGGTATAAGGAACCTGGAGCTCATCTAAATTCCTACTGGGCATTCGCACCCCTAAAAGGTGGCAATTGCCCCGCAAAGCTGTTCGGATTTTTTTCGCTGTCCTTTGTATCGATGGCGATCCACACAGCATTCCTCTTGTTGATGATCGGAACTTAAATGTCGATCGTGAATCTTCCCGACGGAAGCAAGAAAGAGTACGACCGAGTCGTAACGCCTGCAGACGTCGCTGCGGAAATTGGCCCTCGTCTGGCCAAAGCAGCAATAGCAGCGGAAATCGACGGTGCCGTCGTTGGAATGGACTACAAAATCCCTCTCGACGCCGAAGTATCGCTGAAACTGTTTACGAAAAAAGATCCCGAAGCGTTGGGCGTTATGCGTCACTCGTGTGCTCACGTCATGGCGCGTGCCATCATGCGATTGCGCGAGGGGGTTAAATTAGCTTTCGGTCCGACGATCGATGGCGGTTTCTACTACGACTTCGACATCGAAGATTCGCTGAGCGACGAAGACTTTCCCGCCATCGAAAAAGAGATGCGGAAGATCGTTCAGGAAAACGAACCGTTCGAACGCATCGACGTTGGTCGCGACGAAGCTGTCAAAATCTGCCGCGACATGGACCAGTCTTATAAAGTTGAGCACATTGAGGGAGGACTGGAAGAACACGATTCGGTCTCCTTCTATCGCCAAGGTGAGTTCCTCGACTTGTGTCGCGGTCCACACATTCCCGGAGCCGGTGCGATTGGGGCATTCAAGTTGCTGTCAGTTGCTGGTGCTTACTGGAAAGGCGACCAATCGCGGAAGCAGCTGCAGCGTGTTTACGCGACAGCGTTCTTCAGTCAAAATGACTTGGACTCTCACCTAGAAAAAATCGAGGAAGCCAAGAAACGCGATCACCGCGTACTCGGTAAAAAGCACGACCTGTTTTCAATCAGCCAATTGGTTGGCCAGGGACTTGTCCTCTGGCATCCCAAAGGTGCAATGGTCCGTAGTTTGCTCGAAACATTTGTCAAAGACGAGTTGCAGAAACGCGATTACCAACCCGTCTATACGCCGAACATTGGGAAGGTCGAACTGTACGAAACGTCGGGACACTTTCCCTACTACGGCGACAGTATGTATGCGCCGATCGTAATGGATCAGGACGAGCAGTATATCTTGAAACCGATGAACTGCCCGCACCATATCATGATCTACAAGTCGCGTCCGCGCAGTTATCGCGAGTTGCCATTGCGGTTGGCGGAGTTTGGAACGGTATACCGTTACGAACAATCGGGCGAACTTTCCGGCATGACGCGTGTCCGTGGTTTTACGCAAGACGATGCTCACATTTTCTGCACGAACGAACAAGTCGCCGACGAGTTCAAGGCGTGCATCGAAATGACGCAATTCGTTTTGCAATCCTTGGGCATGACGAGCTACCGAGTTCGACTTGGTTTCCGAGATCCCGCCAGCGACAAGTACGTTGGCGATTCGCAGCTGTGGGACAAGGCGCAAAGCTCGCTGGTGCGAGTCTGCCAAGAGCTGGGCATCGATGTTCAAATAGAAGAGGGCGAAGCCGCTTTCTACGGACCGAAGGCCGACTTCGTCGTTTCGGATTGTCTTGGACGAGAGTGGCAGCTGGGAACGGTCCAATTGGATTACAACCTTCCCAGTGCAGAGCGTTTCAAATTGGACTTCGTCGGTGGCGACAACGAGCGACATCGTCCCGTGATGATCCACCGCGCTCCACTCGGTTCCTTGGAACGCTTCATGGGCGTTTTGATCGAGCACTTCGCTGCGGCTTTCCCGCTGTGGTTGGCTCCCGAACAAGTTCGGGTGTTGACGATCAGCGAGAAGTTTACGGAATACGGCCAAGAGGTGCTGCGGCAATTGAGGGCCGCTGGCTTCCGCGCAACGGGCGAATTCCGTCCGGAAAAAGTGAACGCCAAGATTCGCGCTGCCCAGCTCGAACTGATTCCATACATGTTCGTCATTGGCGAACGCGAAGTGGAGAACGGGGCGGTAGCGGTTCGCGATCGAATCGAAGGTAATATTGGAGCAATGAAGATCGAGGACGCGATCAAGAAATTGCACGAAGAGGTTGTAAATCGAGTCGTGCGGCAGTCGTTCACGTCGAGTGTTAACATGGGTGACGGCAGCGCCAGCAACTTATATTAATGGTTCGTCGGCAGATTTGGTTGCCAAACGGGATCACTTCTGAGTGCGTGTGACCAAGTATCCTGCAGAGAGTGGAACACAGGTTGGGTCTCCCTACGCCGTTGGTGAGGAGATTCGAGGCCAAAAAATTGAAAAATCGTCCCCTAAATTAGCATTTCACGCCGTAAAATGGCGTTAATTAGGTTGACTGACAACGGTTTTGTCGAGGATACTCACAAACCTCCGTTCAAGAAACCTAATATATTGAACATGGTTGATCTGAACGGTGTTAGTGCAAAAACGTCGTTTATGTAAACTGGTTGAGTTGGCAGTGAGTTTTTCGCTCGCCGCTGACGTTTTCATTACTACTATACGAAAGGGAACATGCAATCGAACGCAACCAAGCACGAGCTAATGATCAGATTCGAGTTACACCAATACGAGTCATTAGCGCCGATGGAGAACAACTCGGCATTATTCCAACAGAAGAGGCACTTGCAAAGGCACGCGAAGACGGATTCGACTTGGTCGAGGTAGCTCCGGATGAACGACCTCCAGTTTGCCGGATCATGGATTACGGCAAATACAAGTACGAAAAGAACAAGAAGAAAGCGAGCAGCAAGTCGCATCAAACGAAGACGAAGGAGATCCGCCTCCGCCCGAAAACGGGTGAGCACGACATTGACTTCAAAGTCAAGAAGGCGATCGACTTTCTGAAGCACAAGGACAAAGTGCAAGTCACTGTGATTTTTCGTGGGCGCGAAATGGCGCACATCGAAGAAGGCAAACGCGTCATGGAGAAGGTCATTGCCGACCTGATAGAGTTCGGTAAGGTCGAGACCCGACCGCAGCAGCACGCTCGACGCATGTATTGCACGATTGCTCCTCTCAAATAAGCCATGGAAAATTACGAATCTTCCGCCCGCTATTTGCGCGCGCTGACCTTTGTCTTCGCATCGTTAGTCGTCACCATCCCGCTGTCGAATACTTCACAGCTCAAAGCTGACGATGCGAAGCCGTTGAAGATTAGTTGGGCGAAAAATTACCTCACTGTCACCGGGGATTTCCCCGGTGAGTCTATTTCTATTCTCTATCTTGAGGCGTACTGTCGCCCGGGGTCTACGGACAGGGACTGGGGGCAGACCGTCATCCATCATCGCGCCGAGTTGCTATCGGCGGATGGTAATGTGATCAAGATCCGCGATGTGCTGGCAGATGGCGTTGTCGTCGATCACGTGATCACTGCTTCTGCGGATGAAGTTGATTTCCAACTCACCGCTCGCAACCCGACAGACAAGCAGTCGGAAGCACATTGGGCGCAGCCATGCATTCGGGTCGGCGACTTTACGGGCTGCACGACCAAGGACGCGCGTACTTTAGTGCCCGCCTACGCGCGAAAGTGTTTCTTGTTTATCGACGGGAAACTGCAGCGGATGCCAACGACGCCGTGGGCTGACAAGGCGAGATACATTCCAGGTCAAGTGTATTGCCCTAAGGGCGTCGATCGCAACGATATCAATCCTCGCCCACTCAGTAAGCTCGTCCCATCGAATGGGTTGTGCGGGTGTTTTTCCGGCGACGAGAAAAAAATAATGGCGACTGCATGGGAGCCTTATCAGGAAATATTCTTGGGCGTGATCACCTGTATCCACAACGATTTCCGAGTCGGCGGATTGAAGCCTGGTGAATCGAAGAAGATTCGCGGGAAGTTGTACATCGTCGACAACGACGTCGATGTTCTGCTGACTCGCTTTGAGAAAGATTTCCCGGAGCAGAAACAGGCGGTTGGCCGTTAACAAGCGGAGGGTTGTCAAGGATCGCGTCGGCCATGAACAAGCGCAGAGCCTACGGGTGCTCGTCGTCTGGATCTCCGCCCGCAGCATCTTTAACGAGCCTTGCAAGCTCCTGAGGGCCGACGGCTGAGGCGGTTGGTGTGGTCCAGAAGATGACGGTGCCGTCATCTCCGCCCGCCAACATGCGGGTGCCGTCTCGACTGACCGCCACGCAATGGCATTCGAGATCGAAGCGGCGTTTGATGCCGACTTGCTCACCGGTCGGGACATGCCACATTCTCGCTGTTCGATCCTGTCCACCGGACATCAGCAACTTGCCGTTTTTGCAGAACTTCAAAGCCAAGATCGCGCCGTCACAGGCAACGGTGGGGGCTCGATGTTTCCACGTCTTTGACGAGACAAAACGTATTTGACGGTCGGTTCCGCCCAGTGCTACGGTATCGGTTTCCGCATGATAAGCGAGTGCGAAAACCTTGGTCTTTAGCGAGAGAGGTTGACCTATGGGTTTCCCATCCGCAACTTGATGCCAGCCGACCAAACCATCGCGGGAAGCGACCAGGACGCGGTCGCCATTTGGTGAGAATTCGAATCCCATGATCGGCTGTTTGCGGATGATTTCAAGCTCGATTGGTTTGCCGGTTTTGACAGACCAGATACGGATATTGAATTTGTCATTCGTTTTCCATATTACACCACTGGCGGCGATATATCGCTCGCATGGCGACAGTCTCATCCGATGGATCTCTTGTGGGTGCTCCCCGTAGCTTTTGACCACTTTTCCGGTCCTCGCAATCCTTTTCTGA
>JBLHLE010000593.1:0-5382 GCA_047620805.1 Pirellulaceae bacterium | reverse complement strand
CGCGTGGGGGCATCCAATGGCGAGATACCGTTTATTCGTTAAAAGAACTCAAAGCGAACCGTATCTGATTTATTGGTTTGCAGTCGCCCGATAGGCAATAATGGCCGAGGAAACCACTTCATCCGCCGCACGAACGTCAAAGCCAACTCTAAGTTGGCGACGAACGCTAATCTATTTCGCGCTCTGCTCGACGATGCTGATCTTTGACGGCTGCGGCGCCAGCTATCAGTATTTCACTGTGGGGATAGTCCCAGCGGCACAGATCGCGACCGCAGACGGACTCTCGCTCGAGTTAAAATCGTTCTGGTGGAGCGGTTTGTTGCTCCATATTCTCTCTTTCTTCATCGCCGCCTGGTTCATTGCAGTAAATTCACCGTGGCTGACAGGCAAATTTCAGTCGTTCAAAATGCTCATCGCCTGGGTCATTGTCTGGTCGGCGCACAACAGTTTCAGCGTCCCGAATGTCGTTTGGTTTTATGGCGTCTACGTGCCGAACGCATACATACACGCCGCGATCCGATGGCTCTTCGCGGGAAACGAGAGCACACCTTTCGCCAACTCAACGATCACCGCATGGTCCGGACGGATCAATGCATTGCTGCTGATCATCACCGTCTATCTGATTCTTATTCCAATTTCGTGGTTGTACCAGCGCTATGTTTTAGTAAAAGGTTCCCGTTGGCAATTCACTTTGGCTGGAGTCTTGCTATTAACTCTGGTCTTCGGCGTGGGCTTCGGTATGCTTATTCGAATCTGGCAAATTTTCACCGCTGAGGATGAAGTCGGAATGATCGATTTTTAGCCAAATCCCATTGCCCGCGATGCTCGGTAACTGCCGCGCCCAATACACTTTAGTCCACCCTGAACATATGGAGTCGCACACCTTTTGACATGGTCTCCGCAGCGCTACAGCCACAATCACCGTGATGTTTTTCTATTTTTAATGAGGCGCAATTAACTCGTTTGGCGCATGCGTGAATGCCAGCGTTTTGAATTATTGGGACACGTATTGCTGAAAGCGTTCACCTTCACCCGCCTGCTAACAGTGACGCAATTCGCAACGTCTGTCGCGCCGGTACATTGATTAACAGCGTAGACCTAAAGGAACATATTCATGGCGGCATCGCGCAGGACTCCATTTCGCTTTCGTAAGTCGTTCCTAGAATGGCTTGAAGACCGTCGACTGCTGACCATTAACATCGATTTGGATCTGTCGACTGGACCGACAATCGAACAATACGGCTGGGATATCAAAGGCGGAGCGAACATTCGGGACCAATCGCGTTCGGATCATTACCATTCCACCGGAGCGAATATCCTGCGAGTTCCGTTCTTTCCAACGGCTCACAACCAAGATGGAACAATCAACGAGTCGGACTACTCCAATCACCTTCGCGACATATCACTGGCCCGCAATTCAAACCCGGATTTGAAGATCTTTGCCAGCCTTAAACTCCGCGGTGCCGCTACCTTTCCGGCTTGGATGGAATCCGGCGAAACCTGTAAGATATTCGGTAATTCAGTGTTCAAGCCCGAGGTCGATCTGTACACCGATGCACTGGTCGACTACGTGGAATACTTCCACGCAAATGGCGTCAAGATTGACGCTTTTGGAATAAACAACGAAGTGGAAAACTGCCTGACGCCCTCGCGCTACTCCGCAGCCGTCGAGTCGTTTAGAACCAAGCTTTCCAACACTTCGCTACCAGCAGAATACCGCTCTTTTGACTTCGTGGGACCCGATGCATTCCGAGTCAGCACCGCAGTCAATTACGTCGGCGGCATCAGCAACCCCAGCGATGTGATCGATATCGCGGGAATCCATTTCTATGCAGGATCCAGTGACCGCGACTACGACCTTAGAGACCTCGACAACTTAGTCGGCGGTGATATGTGGTTTACCGAAGTTCATATGAATCCATCGAACGCATCAAAAGAGAATCGCCCGAAGATAATTTCGGCAATATGCGTCACGGACTGGCGACCGTGCTCGAAGCCAACCGACAAGGTGCGAACACGTTCATCTGGTGGAATCCCGGCGCGAATCCATCCAACTTCGACGACGAGGTCAAGCTTGAGTTCATGGGATCGACGCTGAACTACACACCCGTCTCGACGCAGAACTCGACGGGTATCGACAATATTCAGCCCTATACGAGCGACGACAGCGCCCCCTTCTATCAGACGTTTCGACAAGGTAATACCGTGACGATCTGGGTAGCCAATGGCTGGGAAACGATAGTGCCAGAGACATTCAACCTGGGCAACGCTTACCAAATCGTCGGGAATGTCAGAGCCGAGTATTGGACCAGCGACGGGACGGATGGAGTGGCAAATAATATCGATGCAAACGGCTTTCTGAATGCGTCGCTCGCAATAGACCGAACAGGTTTCGACGTCGACATTGCTTCCGACAGTTTTGCCGAGCTGACGTTTACCATCGCACCGTTCGGAACCGTCGTGCCACCAACGGTAGCGAGTGTTGAAGTGAATGCAGATCAAGTGGATCCCGCGGACGTTGGGGGAATGTCGCAACCAACTTCTTGGCAAGCACAACACAGCGCAATCATGTCGATTTCGGTTAACCTGACCGAACATGCTACGGTTAGTCGAAACGATATTACACTTACCAACCTCGGCGTCGAAGCGGGAGATACTCCGCAAACGATCACTCTGACCGACGAACAGCTGACAATGGCCGGAAACACCCTAACGATCTCTTTCCCGAACAACGAACTTCCCGAAGGAACGTATCAACTCGAATTATCCACAAACATTCTCAATGACCACGGTCTGAATCTGGACGGCAATGGCGACGGAGTATCCGGAGATTCGTTCGTCCTTCGCGGTAGTCAGGCAAACGAATTCTACAAGCTGGTGGCGGACTGGAATGGCGATTTCGGAGTGTCCGTCTTCGATTTCTCTACGTTCTCGTATTGGTTCGGATACGATACTGACGTTGCCCCCTCGTACGCTGACTCAAGTGGTGACGCAGGCGTAAGTGTTTTTGACTTCACGGACTTCTCTAGCAACTTCGGAAAACAAATCCATTTCCCCGCAGCGCTGACTGCAACTCCAACTGCAACTCCAACTCCAACTCCAACTCCAACTGCAACTCCAACTGCAACTCCAACTGCAACTGCAACTGCAGCTGCAGCTGCAGCTATGGAAGCTGACCAGGAGGTTGCAGATAGCGGCGCAGAGCAACTACAGCGAAACGCTCTGGATCTCGCACTGCTCGAAGTCCTGCAAGAATGGAGCATCATGAACGACCATTCGCTTCGCAATGAAGTGCTGACGGAACTCGATCGCGACGTGTTCGACTTGACCAATCCACCATTATTCAACCTGGTGACGCCAGCGGACTAGTACGAATTTAGCCAAGCGCGAAAGTCCGACAAGCCTTGTCCGACAAGCCTTGACGGCCGCTCGTAGGCCCCTATTTACAGCCTTCCCTTGGACGGCACTTCCGCGTGGAAATACCTGAATTCGGGTAATATTCTTCTATTTCCAAGATTCTTGAGGCGCGCCGACGCTCTTTGGCGCTCGTTACTGTAGTGGGCCTTCAGCAGCTCCACACCCACTGTCCCGACATCCACCTGCTCCGCAATCGGGTCAAGGATTTTTTAGCAGTAACTGAATAAATAAATGATCCGCGAAGAAGATTCTTTTCCGAGCGAAGCGATCATCTTCCGACCATAATGTTGGATAATAGATTGGATTGTTCTTATCGCGTTGTCCGCTGAGAATCCTCCATGGGACCACGACCTAAATCCCCCTGCCACGACCAACATTGCGAACGGAAGAAGAGTACCGCCTGTTACGTTAGACATCTATGAACAAATTGAATGAAGTTAGCCAAGTTCTTGCAGATATTCGGGGCGGCGAGCTAAATGGCATCGATCGATTGCTACCGCTGGTCTACGACGAGCTCCGACGAATCGCGAGGGCGAAGTTGCGACACGAAACCACCGATCACATGTTGCAACCCACCGCGCTGGTACATGAGGCTTACATTCGGCTAGTCGATGTAAGTGAGCAGCAAGCGTGGGATTCCAACGCACATTTTTTCTCTGCGGCGGCCGAAGCAATGCGGAGGATTCTCGTCGAACATGCTCGTCAAAAATCTCGACTGAAGCGAGGTGGAAACTATCGCCGCATTCCGTTTGACGACGAAGTTGTGGCGGACGTTTCGCAAAGCGACGAGCTTCTCGCCGTGAATGAATTGATCGAAGAGTTCGCTATTATCGACCCTGAAAAAGCGAAGCTTGTCAAACTCCGATACTTCGTTGGGTTTTCGCTGGAGGAGTGTGCGAGCATTTTAGGGGTGTCTCGAGCCACGGTATCACGGCATTGGCAATACAGCCGCGCTTGGCTATTTCACCGACTGCAAACGCGTGCTTAATCCGTTTTCAAGCCTGCTGATGTTTGGGACAGACTATTGAACTCCGAATCCATTTTCAATGCGGCCTTGGCAATAACAGATGCCAAAAAACGTTTCACCTTTATTAACGAGCAACCGCTATTGCCCGCGCTGCGCGACGAATTGCTCGCATTGCTCGCAGCGCATGACGAACTGGGCGACTTCTTGGAGAATCCGGCGTTATTAAATCACGCCGACACGCTCGACGCCTTCGACACTAGCGAGATTGGTCCCAACGGTTCCGCACCGAAAGAGTGCGGCGACTATGTCATCTTGAAGGAGATCGCCCGCGGCGGTATGGGCATTGTCTACCGCGCGCGTCACAAGGAACTCGGACGCATCGTTGCCCTCAAGATGATTCAAAGTAGCCCGCTGTCGTTCGCTGGCTCGGTGGAGCGATTCGAGACGGAAACTCGCACCATCGCCTCTTTATCACACCCCAATATCGTGCCTATTTACGACATCGGTCGCCACGAGGGCCGACCCTTTTTCACGATGCAATTGGTCGCTGGCAGGACGCTGGCCGAAGAGCTTCAAGACGACCCGCTCGATCCTACCGAAGCGGCTGAATTGGCTAGGCAAGTCGCGTCGGCAATTGCTTGTTGCCACGCGGCGAACATCATTCACCGCGACCTGAAGCCGGCAAACATCCTACTCGCCACCGCCTTTCCGGACTCGTCCAGTCTGAGTCGAGTCGGTTCGCTTCACACTACGTACATGGCGATGGTCACCGATTTTGGTTTGGCAAAAGCGACGGACGTAAACGATGGTCCAACGCTCACCGGGCAGATTATCGGGACGCCAAGTTTCATGCCGCCGGAACAAGCGCGGGGCGACGGGGAAATGACGACTTCAGCAGATATCTACTCCCTAGGAGCCGTTCTTTATGCGATGCTCACCGGCCGACCTCCCTTTCATGCCTCGAAGCCTGTAGAGACCCTCCGGCAGGTTTTATATTG
>JBLHLE010000592.1:0-5385 GCA_047620805.1 Pirellulaceae bacterium | reverse complement strand
CGCCTCGGAATTGTTCGTGAGATTGTATCCCGATCATTTCTTAGTCGAGCAAGTCATACGATCTTCTTCGATTTGGGAAAAAACCTCTGAGCAGCGGCGAAATCTACTGCGCATGTGCGAATTTCGTTGCATGGGAATCGTCGGCGGTATCGTTCGAGACGGGATCGCCAGTGGCGATTTAGTTTTGCCCGCTGAAGTGAACGTCGAAGAATTGGTATTCGGGATGTGGTCGCTCAGTTTTGGTGCCTTCTCGATTATCGCAACTAGCGATTCGCTGGTCGAACTCGGTATTCGCGATGGATTCGAAGCAGTGCGACTTAACATTACTCATATGTTGGACGGTTACGGTTGGAAGCCACTTTCAAAAAACCACGATTACTTGGCTACAGTAGCCCGAGTACAAGAAGAGGTATTTCGCGATGAGTCGCAAACAGCACAAGCTCGCCGTTAATGTACGGTCCCGTTTTTTTGCAATGAAAATGACGAAGCGTCAAAAGGTGACTGTTTGGTTAACCTCCTTGCTGCTGGTGGTCCTAATTGCCGGCTGCAACTCAGCTTCCGATGAGCCAGTGACGACGACTGCGCTGCCCGTCGCAACACTTCGGCTGCAACAAAGTCAGCAGTTTGAAGCTGAGAGGACTTACTCTGGGGTAGTTCGAGCAGCGCGAACAAGTGAACTCGGCTTTGAACGAACGGGTCAACTCGTAGAGGTTTCAGTCGATGAAGGGGACGGCGTTTACGCAGGCCAGTCGCTTGCCAAGCTGGACACCCGCAATCTCGAATCGCGACTCAAACAGCTGCAGGCCGAACAACAGTCTGCCGAAGCTCTATTGCAAGAATTGGAGGCCGGGCCACGCGCCGAAACAATCGCTGCTCAGCGGGCTCAGGTTGAGGAACTATCGGCTAGTTACGAGTTGCAGAAGTTGAATCTCAATCGCCGCAGCGAGCTGCGGCAAACCAATACCATCTCCGCGGAAGAACTCGATCAATTTCAATTCGAGGCGAAAGCGTCAGCGGCGCGACTGAATGCTGCCGAGCAACGATTGCTTGAATTAGAGAATGGAACTCGGAAGGAGAAGATTGCGGCGCAACGGGCCGCGGTGGCGCGATTGGTGGCGTCGATTGACGACGTCAATGTCGATCTACAGGAAAGCGAATTAAGGGCGCCGTTTTCCGGAACGATCTCACAGCGTTTTCACGATGAAGGCACAATCCTGCCGCCAGCCAGCAAATTGTTGCGGCTAGTCGAAACCGACCAGTTGGAAGTTTGGATCGGAATGCCAGTTCGCACCGCCGCGAATCTTAAATTGGGAATGACGTTTGGGATTCAGGTCGATTCAAGAACGATCAAGGCGAGCGTTGCCGAGCGTCTTCCCGAGCTCGATCCGGCAACGCGAACTCAGACCGTCGTCTTTGTAGTAGACAACTCGGAACCAGTCGACATCATCCCCGGACAGTTGGCGCGCGTGACTATTGATGAACGGCACGTTTCGACCGGTTTTTGGGTGCCGACGGCGGCGCTGGTACGGAGTGCTCGAGGTCTATGGTCGGTTTACGCTTTGGATGACAAGGGTCCGGAGAGCGCAGCTAATGGGGCAGAAAGTGAAGCTAGTGGGCAAGAAAGTGAAGCTAGTGGGCAAGAAAGAGTCGTGCAACGGCGCGATGTGGAGGTCGTCTACACGCGCGGCGATCGATCATACATCCGTGGTACGGTCGTCGCTGGCGACGAAGTTGTCACGGTCGTCGCTGGCGACGAAGTTGTCACGGTCGTCGCTGGCGACGAAGTTGTCGCTACGGGAACTCATCGAATCGTGCCGGGGCAAAGGGTACGAGGAGTAACGAACTTCATTGCAGCCGAAGCAAAGCAGGTAGCAGATACACAGGGAGGATTGGAGCGATGACAAATCTATTCTACCGCAACCCTCGACTGTTGATTTTGAGTCTGGCGTTGATACTGGTGGCAGGACTCTCGTCTTACATGATTTTGCCGCGGATGGAAGATCCGCTTTTGACCGATCGAGTGGCGAACATCAACACAATATATCCAGGTGCGGATGCCGAACGCGTCGAGGCATTGGTGACCGAGAAGATCGAGGAGTCGCTGCGCGAGATCGACGAGATCAAGGAAGTCCGTTCTTCAAGTCGAACAGGCATTTCGACGATCATCATTGAATTGCGAGACAACGTCTACGAAACGGCGGGTATTTGGTCGCGAATTCGCGACAAGATTGACGATGTCAATGCCGACTTACCAGCAGGCGTTCTCGAGCCTGAATTTGATCAAGTGGAAGTGAAGGCCTTCGCCATGATCGTCTCGTTAACTTGGAAGCAAGACGACCAACCTAACTTTGCAATTCTGCGCCGGCTATCGAAGGAATTGCAGGATACTATGGAGACAATTCCAGGAACGCAGGAGATCGAATTGTTTGGCGATCCAAACGAAGAGGTCGTCGTTAACTTGGACCCGTCGACGCTCGCGTCATTAAACATGACAGTTCAGGACGTTTCTCGACAACTGGAAGCTTCAGATGCCAAGGTCGCTGCTGGCCAACTGCGGGGAGCTCGCGCGGATCTGTTGCTTGAAGTTAGTGGTGAATTCGACTCTCTCGACCGCATTGGACAGACGGCAATTCGTCACGGAAATGGCTCGCAGTTCGTACAGCTTTCCGATATTGCTCAGCTGGACAAGCGGATTCAGGAGCCGGCCTCGAGCGTAGCGATTCTCGATGGCAGTCGCGGAATCGCTGTCGGGGCACTCGTGCGTTCTGATTATCGCATTGACCATTGGACTACGGACGCCAATAAGACATTGGAGCAGTTCGCCAAGACGCTACCCAAGGGAGTTGAGTTGGATATCGTGTTCGAGCAGAACCGGTATGTTGCAACTCGACTATTCCAATTGTTGGTGAACTTGGTGCTGGGCGGACTAGCTGTCGCCGCAGTCGTCTTTTTCATGATGGGTTGGCGTAGTGCCCTGGTAGTTGGTACCGCGTTGCCCTTAGCGTCGTTAATGGTGTTGGCCGGAATGCGATTTATGGGCATTCCAGTTCACCAGATGTCAGTTACTGGATTGATTATCGCGCTCGGTCTCTTGATTGATAACGCAATCGTCGTTGTCGACGAGGTAAACGCACGCCTGCGAGATGGAATGAAAGCACCAGATGCGGTCGCGAAAAGTGTCAAACATTTATTCGTGCCGCTGCTCGGTTCGACGTTAACAACTGCGTTGGCATTCGGCCCCATCGCTTTGATGCCCGGTCCCGCTGGCGAATTTGTTGGCTCCATTGCAATTAGCGTGATCATGGCGATCGTTAGTTCCTTCGTGTTGGCAATGACTATTTTGCCTGCCATAACCGCGATTACGAGTCGCTTGAGTAACACTCGTCCCGATAATCTGTGGCTGCGAATTTGGCGAGAAGGTTTTTCAACACCCAAACTGACTCGCTGGTATCGGGCGTCCTTAGATTTCGTCTACCAACGACCACTGGTGGGAATTGGTATCGGATTGGTACTTCCTGTGCTGGGTGCGATCGCAGGATTTCAGTTGCCGGAACAGTTCTTTCCTCCGGCCGATCGGGATCAGATTTACGTCGAGCTCGAATTGCCCGCCCAGAGTTCGATGGCAGACACGCTGACCAAAATGTCTCAGCTTCGCGAACGGTTGGAAGTTAACGATCGAGTGCAGCATGTGTATTGGTTTGCGGGGGAAAGTGCCCCAACTTTTTACTACAACGTGATTCCACGACGGCGAAATGTGTCTCGGTATGCTCAGGCACTCGTGCAACTCGACAGTGCCGTTGGAGTTCGCGAAGTAATTCATCAATTGCAGGCCGAACTGGATCTTGCTGTTCCAAGCGGCAGAGTATTAGTGCGGCAGTTGGAACAGGGACCTCCCTTTGACGCTCCGGTTGAATTGCGACTGTACGGTCCAGATATCTATCGCTTGCGCGAGTTGGGCGACCAGATGCGAGTATTGCTGGCGGAGACGCCAGACGTGATTCACACCCGCGCGGAATTGTCGGAAACGTTGCCCAAGATCGCATTCCGCGTGGATGAACAGGAGGCCAGGTTAGCAGGGTTTTCGCACGTAGAGATCGCCAGCCAGTTGAACGAAACCTTGGAGGGATCGCAAAGAGGCTCGATCTTGGAGGAGACAGAAGAATTGCCCGTGAACGTCCGCGTGTCGGGCTCGGAGCGTCGCGACTTTGATCGCATCGCTTCCTTGAATTTACTGCCAACCAATCGGAGCAGTGATGGACTAAGCGGCAAGTTCAATGGTGTTCCGCTTTCAACAATCGCGACTGTTGAACTCGGAGCAGAGATTCCATCAGTGCCGCACTTCAATGGCCGTCGCATGAATGAAGTTCAAGCGTTCATCACGGCAGGTGTTTTACCTGCGGAAGTTTTAGGGAGATTTGAAGAGCGTTTGGCGGAATCAGATTTTAAGCTTCCACCAGGCTACTCGTACGAGTACGGCGGCGAGGCAGCGAAGCGAAACGATGCAATCGGTAACTTGATGGCGAATGTTGGTGTGCTGGGCGTGCTGATGGTGGCGACTCTGGTGTTGTCGTTCAGTTCCTTCCGGATGGCAGGGATCGTCGGCGCCGTTGCCTTGCTCTCCGTCGGACTCGGTGTCGGCGCTTTGTGGATTTTCGGGTTCCCCTTCGGTTTTATGGCAATCGTTGGGACGATGGGACTGATGGGAGTAGCGATCAACGACGCGATCGTAGTGCTGGCGGCGATTCGAGAAGACGAGGCAGCGAGGATCGGTGAACCCGCTGCTGTTCGAGATGTCGTAACTCGTTCCAGTCGCCACATCGTGGCAACTTCGCTTACCACCATGGCCGGCTTCATGCCGCTCGTGATCGCTGGCGGCGGCTTTTGGCCTCCGTTGGCAGTCGCCATCGCTGGCGGCGTCGGCGGCGCCACGATCATCGCGCTGTACTTCGTGCCCTCGGCGTACATTTTGTCGATGTGCAAACGCTGCCCATTAACTCGCGAATCGACGGAACAACCGGCGGATGTCCAGCAACTCGACCACGAAGCAGAATTGGCGATCACGGTTTAGTTCTTTTGGGGAAGTTCCTGTTGTCGAACGAGCACGCCCAATATTTGCGTGTCCAGCATTCGCCGATTTGTGTTAGGATGCCAAGTCGGCACTGCAATTAGACTTCTCAGAAAAGCGTGAGGACTTCGATAATGTTCCGATAATGTTCCGATTTTTGGTCGCCAGGACAATCGCACTTTTTCTCATCGCCCCTTTCGCTATTACCTCTTTCGCTATTACCTCTTTCGCTATTACCTCTTTCGCTATTACCTCTTTCGCTATTACCTCTTTCGCTATTGCGCAGAGTGCATTTGCAGAAGATACTGTGAAGCCACCAG
>JBLHLE010000591.1:0-5393 GCA_047620805.1 Pirellulaceae bacterium | reverse complement strand
CTCACGTCGTTGTTAGCTCGCGAATTGTTAGCTCACGTCGTTGTTGGCAGGGACCGTTTATCGTGGAAGAATGCGAGGGCTGGAGGTCGCGCAGATGAAGTTTTTTGTTCCATGTGCATGTGGGTATTCGAATCCGGTTAGGACCGCATCGGCGGGTGCCGAGTTGACTTGTCGGTGTGGGCAAAGAGTTTCAGTACCATCGTTGGCTGCGTTGCGGCGAGGCGCAGGGCTGATTCCCATCGAAGTCAATCCTGAAGAGCAAATTGACAACCTCCTAGAGAACGGTGACCTCCCTTACGAAGCATGTATTGTTTGCGGCCACAAGCCAGGTGGGCTCCGTCAATTGTTTGCGGACTGTGAACAAATGTGGGTTAAGAAGGAGGCGGGGTACACAATCGTTGGGCCCTTTATGATCCCGCTTGAATCTCAGAAAGCGACGATCGAATTTCATGGTCGAGATTTAGTGGTCCCTGTTCCCGCGCGGACCTGCGATCATTGTCAGAGTGCGATTCCCTCGCTCAAGTCGAGCTTCGCATTGTCTACCGTCATTGGCGTCTGTACTGCGCTATCGGTTGTTTCGTTTTTCATCGTGCATTGGGCGGTCTCGATTGCACTCATGGTCCCGTCACTCGTATTGTTGGCTTGGGTAATCGGATCGCCTGCTCGGCGGCAAAGGATTGTGAAGCGGGTGTTGTCGCAAGTACCGGTCTACGAGGCGTTGTTGAGGAAGTATCCAGCGGCCGCGATCATTGAGCTGGATTGTCCTGAAAGTGAGTTTTGGACCGTGGTGCGGAATTTTAGACGTTGCGGCTAGTGAGCCGCTATGGCTCAAAAAATTCGGGCCTCAGCCCCGGGCCCCACCCAGAAAAGCGTTCGTTCGAAACCAATGATCTGGGCTGGGTGAGGGGCAAGAATCGCGTGCAGCGATGGAGTAGCGCGACTTAAAAGTGCGGGAGCAAAGTGAACAGCGGGGGCTAACGCAGCGTGTGGGCCTGGATGAGCGCAGTGCTGCTCCGGCAGCGAGCTTGTTCCGCCACGTTCTTCGCGCATGCAAAAAGGCCGAGCTTGGTAGCTCGGCCTTCTTGATTAGTCGTCAGCTTTACTTGCGTCCTTGATAACAAAGCGAGCTTTTAGTCGTGCGATCTCGCTCGCCAAGCCTGCGCCTTTGACCGATGCCAGGACATCTTCAAAGTTTTTGTAGGCTGCCGGCGCTTCGTCCTTTGGATAGCAGCGACAGTTCGTCAAAATGTCCGCGTCGTCGAACTGCTTATCGACGACTGCTTGGTCCAGCGTCCGCGATGCGTGACGTCGCCCGAGGGCTCGACCGGCACCGTGGTTCACGCTGTAACAGCTCTTCTTCGCGCCTTCGTCAGCCGCCATCACCACGCTTCCTGCTTGCGGATTTCCCGGCAGCAAGATCGGGTGACCCGTTTCGTAGAATGGCGTGTCACGCAATGCGTGATGACCACCCGGGAACGCTCGAGTTGCACCTTTTCGGTGAACCCAAGACGGACGATCGTCAACGATTTCCTTGCGCGCAATGTTATGGCTGATAAAGTACACGAGTTGCCCCGTGATACCTGGGAAGACTTGCTGGAATGCTTCCAAAACCAATGCATTGATCAACATGTGGTTAACCGTCGCGAAGTTCGCGCCCAGAGCCATGTCGTCTAGGTAAGCATTCGCTTCGGGCGTACCCAATGGAGCGTAGACAAGTTCCTTGTCGTTGCCGGGAAACGGGATATTCCACGAATTGAATTTGCTTTGCAAAGCTCGAAACTGACCCATTGCCAAGTTATGACCCAAACCGCGACTTCCGCAGTGCGACAAGAATGCGACGTGGCCGTCTTTCAGACCAAACACATCTGCCGTCTTGCGAGCTCGATCCGAGTCGCCGACTTGCACGACTTCGCACTCGCCAAAGTGGTTTCCACCACCATAGCTACCCAACTGAGTCACCTTTTCAGCGAATCGGCGCAACTGGTCTTGCTCAAGCAGCATCTCCAATCGGTTTCCAAGTGCAGCGCGAGTCTCGTCGTGTCCAACGTGGAACGCGTCCTCGCAGCGCTCCGCCCAACGCGCGGGAATTCCAAGCGCATTGCAGACTTCCTCCGATGCACCTTCAATTGCCACTTTCTTACCGAACTCTTCATCGGTATGGCGAGCCTTCGGCACGTTTCGCTGCCCCTTACCCATTCCGGTCGGAGTTCGATCACAGATTTCGTTGATCAACTGACGACGAACCGATTTGTCTGCAATCGCATCCTCGGGAAGATCGAGTTGCAGCAAGCTCATCGAGCACTTGATGTCGACACCAATGGGACCCGGGTAAATGTGGGTTGCCGAAGCCATTACGCAGCCAACGGGGGCACCATAGCCCAGGTGAGCATCTGGGTTCAGCACGAGGTCCGAAACTCCCGGCGCCATTCGGGAGTTGATCGCCTGCTGTAGACATGTTTCGTCGAAGGTCGCTCGGATCGCTTCGTTTCCAATTACCGTGATCGGCTTGTGGCTCTTGCTAACGGGCAAGATCGCGGTCGAGTTTCCGGTTTCGATAAGTTCGTGCTTCGTCATGTCCGGTCCCCTTTGTGCTCTGTACTTTTCGTTACTTCTATTTGTCGGAGTTACTAAACGCAGGGTCTGTGCCAAACTCGAAACTGATTTAGAAGATTGTGACGTAAGTTGTTTTATTGTTGTTGTTTACGCGATGTAATACTTGCCGGATGGGTGCCTGAATGGGAAGCAGCGAGTTAAGTATTGGATGTATTGGTATCGCGGCTTATATTCTAGTATATGAAAACTGTATTGATTGGGCTCCTCGGGAGTCAACTGGATGCCGGAGTTGGAGCTCGCCGCTGGGAACGGTGGCGGCCGAGCGTGGGGCTGTGTCAGCAACCTCAATTATTGCTTGACCGCTACGAGCTGCTCTACGCGCCTGGCGATCGTAGGCTGGCATCGATTGTCGCCGAGGACATTGGCAGCATTTCGCCGGAAACTGAGGTCTGCGCGAGCGAGTTTGCGGTGGCGGATCCCTGGGATTTCGAGGAGGTCTACGGTTCACTGCACCAGTGGGCGCGTTCGTACAAATTCGATTTGGAAAACGAACGGTACTTGGTGAATATCACCACGGGAACGCATGTCGCTCAGATTTGTCTATTCCTGCTGACGGAGTCTCGGCATATGCCGGGATCTTTGCTACAGGCCTCGCCTCCAGGAAAGCGGGCCACGGCTGCCATTGGCACCTATCGGCTAATCGATCTCGATCTGTCTCAATACGATCGACTGGCCGAACGATTTGCATTGGAGCAGACCGAAGGTTCGTCGTTTCTGAAATCGGGAATCGAAACCAAGAACGATGAATTCAATCGGATGATCACGCAGATCGAACGCGTTGCGACGAAGAGTCGCGAACCGTTGTTGTTGACTGGTCCAACTGGCGCTGGCAAGTCGCAACTCGCCCGGCGAATCTTTGAGTTAAAGAAACTGCGTCAGCAGATCGAAGGGCGCTTGGTGGAAGTCAATTGCGCGACATTGCGAGGTGACCAGGCAATGTCGACGTTGTTTGGGCATGTCAAAGGAGCTTACACGGGGGCCAGTGGAGATCGCGATGGTTTGTTGCGGGCTGCTAACGGAGGTGTCCTGTTTCTGGATGAAATCGGCGAAATGGCGGCGGACGAACAGGCGATGCTCCTGCGGGCCGTCGAAGATAAGCGATTTCAGCCGGTCGGCTCCGACGTCGAAGTCGCGAGTGACTTTCAACTCATTGCTGGTACGAATCGGGACTTGCAGGCCGAGGTCATTAGCGGGGGCTTTCGAGAGGACCTGCTCGCGCGGATCAACTTGTGGACGTTTCGACTACTGGGACTTTCCGAACGTCGGGAAGATATCGAAGCCAACGTCCATTACGAGCTGCGTCGTTACGCGGAGAAAACCGGCAAGCAAATCTCTTTCAATAAGCAGGCACTCGCACAGTTCCTCGCATTCAGCCAGCTGCCTTCTTCGTCTTGGGCTGCCAACTTCCGAGATCTCAATGCTTCGATAACAAGGATGGCGACGTTGGCCGCGGGTGGTCGCATTAACGAAGAGCTGGTTGGGGATGAAGTGCAGCGTCTAAAAGCTGGCTGGCGAAGTGGTGGTGCGGATGCCGACGGAGTATTGTTGGCCGAGGTTTTGAGCGATGTGCAATTGGATTCGTTGGATCGATTTGATCGCCCGCAGTTGGCGGAGGTGATCCGTGTTTGTCGCGAGTCGAAATCCATGTCGGCTGCAGGGCGGAGTTTGTTTGCCGTTTCGCGCGCAAAAAGACGGTCGACGAATGACGCCGACCGCCTGCGGAAATATTTACAAAGATTTGAACTCTCGTGGAGCGACGTGTCGGACCGTTAGGATTGGTCGAAGCCGCGGTTTTCTTCTTCGTTGATGAATGTTTCGAGGAAGCGTGCCAGTTGATGGAAGTCGCTTCCTTGTTTGATGTAGCGAACAACGGTGATCAGAGTTTCTGGGTCGACGAGCGTCTCGAAGGGAACGTACTGCAAATCGAGTTGTCCCGAGACCGAAACCATAACGCCATTCAAACGTTTCTCGATAAGTGCGCGGTAAGCGCCAACGCCTAGCTGGCTGCCGAGCATGACGTCGAAGGCGTGCGGAGCGGCACAGCGAGATTCGTATCCCAGCTGCAATCCCGTGACCTTCTTTTTCTTTTTCATTTTGGCTTCGTAGGCATTGGCTACGAGCTTGGCAAACATCGGCCCCAGGCTGATGTGTGAAATACTGATGTGACCGTGATCGTCGCGGGGGATGCCTTTCAGGTAACTCATGGGGAGGAATTCCGCGAGGCCTTCGGCAAGCACGAGTACGCCGAAGTCTTTTCCTTCCGCCTCGCGAGCAAGAATGGTTTGCAGGATGCGGCCGACGACCTTGTCGATGTTCATGATCTTGCGAACTTCTTGCTTGCCCGATTCGGGATTCGCGACCGTTTCGGAGCCCTCGTAGTCGCCAACAATATCTTCGACGCTGATGCATAGGCTGGCTTCGCCCGCGATCGCGGCACCGTATGCCAACCAGCCCGCGCTGCGGCCCATCGTTTCAGCAAGGAAGTAGGAGCCACTTGCCTCGGCGTCGTGAATCAGGTTGCGGATTTCACCGGCCAGCACATCGACAGCGGTGAAGTACCCGAAGGTGAAGTCGATACCCATGTAATCGTTGTCGATTGTTTTGGGCAAGTGAACTACGGGGATTCTGTGAGCATCTTCGGGGAGACGGTCTTGGAATAGTTTGAATTTGTTGGCAGTCTTGAGTGTGTCATCGCCACCGATGGAGACCAGAGCGTCTACGTCGAGAGAGCAGAGTGCATCATAGACCTTCCGCAGCGGTGCGGTGCGTTCTTCATCGTC
>JBLHLE010000590.1:0-5394 GCA_047620805.1 Pirellulaceae bacterium | reverse complement strand
CAACTCACACCCAATACGTGGTGCGTGTGGCCTTCAAACGAGCGAACGAATTTACCGTCGCCGACTTGGAAGACCTTCATGAAACGGTCGGCTGCACAGCTGGCGATCATTGTATCGTCCGGCGAGAATTCTAGACCGAATACTGTATCACTGTGCGGCTCGTTTACCTCGCGGATGAGAGTGCCATTTTCGGTGTTCCAAATCTTGATTTGACCACTGCGGGATGGCTCACCGCTACCGCTGGCCAACATCTTGCCATCGGAATTGAAGTCCAATGCCGTTACGCGATCAACTAGCAGCTCACCATTGTCCGGCTTTCCAATGACTCGTTCCAATTCCCAGCGGAGGCCAGCATCCCAAACGACGGCCGAATTGTCGTCGGCGATCGAGATCAGCGAATCGCCAGAAAACACAACTTGGCTTAGATTCTTGGCGTGCCCCTCGAAGACCTCAATTGGCTCACCTTTTTCGGTACTCCAAAGGCCCACGACCTGTCCGTCGCCGCCAGCCGCGAACGACTTGCCGTCATCGGAGAAACTAATGGTAACAAAATTCTTCTCGGCGACGGGAACTGCTTCGGTGGCAGTCTTCTGAATCGCTTCCATCGACTTCTGAATTTCTTCCATCGACTTGACGATAGCTTCGTTGACGGGAATCGCCTCGCCGGCGGTTTTGACGGATTCAATCGATCGCTTGACGCTACGTTCGGCGGCTTGGAATGCACGTTCGGCGGCGTTCTTTTCGTCGGTCGCTTTCTGTGCTGGAGCTGCCAGTTTTTTCACATTGGCCTCGACAGCCTTAAATCGCTTATCGACGTCCGCAAACGCTGTCGCGGCAGTAGCCTTGGCTTCGTCGGCAGCTTTCTTCTTAGCGGTCGCTTCGTCGACGACTTTCTGAGCTGCTTCTTTGCCGGCCTCGTCCGCTTTGGCCAACGCCTCCTGAGCTACTTTCAACTCTTCGTCGGCGACCTTTGCTGCTTCTTCCGTTTTCGTCTTCTCCTCTTCCGACTTGGTACGTTCGACCGTTAGCGGCTCGAGTTCCTTGTCGGCGGCGAGCTTGTCAGCGACTGGCTTTTCAGCTGCTTTGACCTTGGTTTCCATCTCGGTTTTCGCCTTGACCACTGCCTCGTCGGCTTTCTTCTTATTTTCTTCTTCCGACGTTTTACGTTTGGTAGCTTCGTCGAAGTCCTTCTTCGCTTGATCGACGTTTCGCTTGGCGACCGTTACATGCCGATTCTTGAGACCGACATCGAGTCCTTTGCGATAATCGCCCTTGACGTCGATTATGAGCTGACCATTGGTAGCGTTCCACAATCGAGCCACATTTGTTCCGCTGACGGAAGCGATCTGCGTACCGTCCGCTCGCACCGCTACTTGCTTGACAGGGCCGCCGGCACTGATCTGTCGAACCGTGGCGCCGCTGGTGATATCGACGATGCGAATCGTGGCGTCTTCACTGGCGGTGACGATCTGGTTCGGATCGTTTGGCATTACGAGGATGGAGTTGATCTTGCCACCGTGGGCCGCGAATTCTTTGATGGGCATGACGCCCGGGGCGGGCTCAGTGTCCGCGGCGGGCTCAGTGTCCGCAGCGGGTTCAGTGTCCGCAGCGGGTTCAGCGGGCTTCGCAGTACCGGGCATTGCCCAACTGCGAGCAATCTTGTCTTCGCCGCCACTGACGACTACGCTGCCGTCCCCAACAACTGCGACACCGTAAACGGCTGAGGGAGTTTCAATCGCGTCGGCCAACTGCTTGCCTTCGGCGAGATCCCAAAGTCGAATCGTTTTGTCTGCGGAGCCACTTACGAGCTTATTGTCTTTGGCATACGCCAATCCATGAACTGCTCCGGCGTGTCCAGCCAGCGTCTTCAGCACCTTTCCACTTGGCAATTCGATGATCTTGATCGAACCATCTTCCATGCCGGCGGCCATCTGCGAACCGTCGGCGTTGCGAGCCAAGCCGGTCATCTTGCCACCGAGATTGAATTCGCCATTCTTGTGATTGCGAACTCGCCGCCACAACTTCACCGTACGGAATCCACCGGACGCCAGAACATCGCCAGCCGGATTGAATGCCAACGATTGAACGAGATCAAAATGAGCTACTCCAGGAGAATCGTAAGTTTCGGACTTCAATAACTCGGGATCGGTTAAACGGCCAATTTCTCGTTTGGTGGGCAAGTGGTAGATGAAAATCTGATTCGCTCTTCCCGCTGCCGCATACTGACCGTCATCGGTGACTGCGACCGCGTAGATCGGGTTCACGCCAGCCGGTAGGGGTTGCCAGGTCAACGCGGGGCCGCTCTTCGAGACTTCGCCCTTGGCACCTTGGTCGATCCACAGTTTAATCAGGCCTAATTCCTGAGGCGTGAGCGGCTTGGCACCGACATCGTTATCTTCGGGCGGCATGTACGACTCTTGTTGCTTCGAGCCGACCAGAATCAATAGGCTCTCGGCCCCTTTACCCGCAATAAGAGCTGGCCCTTCGGCGCCGCCTTTGAGGATCGTTTGGGGAGTCTCCAAGACCAAATCGCTTTCGGCGTCTGTCGCGTTGTGACAGGCCAGACATTTCCTCCGCAAGACCGGAAGTATCTCTTTCTCGAAGTCCACGGGACCATCGTGCTTCACCGTCGCAATTTCAATTGCGTCCGCACCACTCACTAGAGTCGGACCGAGCAAAGCCGAGAAAACCACAAACGCCGCCGTGCTCCACTTATGGTTAGTCATAACTATCACCTTGAAGGATAATGTTGGTTTTGGATTCTGTTTTGAATTAATTTGGAATCTGTTTTGAATTAATGTCGACGCGTTACTTCGCTTCGACTTTAAGCATCACGACTTGTTTGGTCTCGACGGTTACATTGTTAAATTTCGCTGTACCGCGAATGGTCACTTGATGTTCGCCAACCGTCGCGTTTTCGGCGGCCGTAACTTCCAGTTTGCCATCGTTGGCACTCATCGCGACACTAAATTTCTTGCCGGCAAGACCTGCCACACCGCCTGGGAGTTGCAATTCGATCTCGACAGGGTCCTCGAAACCGTATTTCCGAGCCAGCTTGACACCCAATTCAACCACCGCACCCTGCTTGACGTTAACTGTATCGGCCGCAATCTCAAAGGGCGAAGCCGCGACGCGAACTCGCAATGGCGAGGACAGAATTGCCGTGTTGACATCTTTAGGCTCGATCGCCTTCTTAGTATCATCGACCTTTTTCTTGGCAGCATCGCGTTGGGCTTGAACTTGCTTCAGCATATCTTGAGCGGCCTTGAGTGCCTCTTCCATCTTTTTGGCGTTCTCTTGCGCGGCTGCCTTGCCATCTTCGGCAGCATCGTTTACTGCCTTCGTCGCCGCATCTCTATCGGCAGTGGCCTTTTTTACTGCTTCCTCGGACTTTTTAAATACTTCTTCAAGTTTTACGTGCCGTTCTTCAGCAACTTTCATTTGTTCTGGATAGCGACTGTATTTGAATTTCGCGTCGCTGATAAAGTAGAACGTGTAGACGCCGGGTTTGGCGTTATTGTTGGTAATCTCCAATTTGATTATTCCGTCGGACTCCGCACCTTTTACGGTGACGTCGCCAGGTTTGATTTCGGCCGGCATCCCAGTCGCGGTCAATTTCATATCCGCCTTGAACTCGCCGCGGCGAGTGATTTTTACCGGAATCTCGATCTTGGCACCGCGCGAAGTTTCGATAACATTTCCGTCGCCGATCTTGACCGTTGCCGGTTCCTGCTCGCTACCGATAACCGACAGCATGACATTCCTTATTACTCGATACTCCGGCGCAATTTGTTGACGATTGCCCGTATTCCAGAGAACAGCGCCAGCGCGAGCAGTGCGAGTCTCATCTTTGCCATTGATCGAGGCCTTGCCAGTAATCTGTATGGTTCCCGCCCAAGCAGCCGCGTTGTCGGCAGCCTCTACCACCAGCCATCCCGTACTGCTAGTGCCGTCGATGAGCGATCCGAGGCAGCTTGCGCCATTGGGAAGTCCGGAGACTTGAATTTCGATTTCGCCGTTGAAACCGCCGCGACGCTCAACGTCAATCTTTAGCAAGGTCGCACCACCAGCACGAATCGTGGGCGTTGCGTAAGACACAGCGTTTCCATTTGGCTTTGTTTCCGCGGGAATTGCAATCAACGAATAGTCGGGTTGATCTGGCTCGATGATCAATCGGTAAACAGAGCGTGGGTCGGAGCGACCATCGCCAAATTGATCGCGAACTTGGATACGGTAGGTACCGTCCGCTGTGACATTGAGCCTATAAGACGGGTCGTCCGTCGAGATATCGAAGTCGGTTCCAATCTTCGCATTTCGAGTTGCGAGATCGTCGACTTGAGCAACGTCCGAAACTTGTTCCTCGCCTTTATCATTAGTCACCACGCGTTGAATAATCAGATAGGGGTCGGTATCGAGACCGAGCCGGTGAGAAATCACCTCGATGTTCAACGTCTGTCCAGCCTTGGCGTCGAATTGGACCCAGTCGCTGTCACGAGCGGGAAAGAACTGCCCGACAAATTCGCAGGGAATCGTAATTTTCTCCGCATTCTCCGGGGAGTCGTTGTCTTGTTTTTCTAGGATCACTTCCGCGCGAGCGACGCCAATTCCCACCACGTTGGAACCATCCACCTGAAACGGGACGGAGTCGACCATGGATGTGGCTGGATACATATATTCCCCACCGGCAGGTAACGCGTCCTTGGCCCAGTCATTTGGAACGGTGACAGATCGCTTGATCGCTTGGATCGCCTGACCATTCATCTTAATGTCACCAGCGGGCTGGCCACCGGGAAGATTGCGACCGTACACCGTGTATTCAGTATTCTTACCGGGTAGGCCAACAGGCGGGAAAATGTAATCTATGTGCGGACGAGTGTGGAACTGCATCCTGTAAAATTGAGATGCCCCACCACGATAGAAGAAGTCGGACACGGCGAAGATGTATTCCCCATCGGCGGGCGCAGTGAAATCGACGGTTGGGTCTCGATCAATTCCGCCGCGGGTGCGAGGTCCCTCGACGCCCGTCGCCGTGTACACAGTTATTGTAGCGTCGAGCTGCGAATCAATCCGTTGGGAAAGGCAATCGACCAGAACGCGTTCGTCCTTCTTCATTACTACTTTAAAGTAGTCTCGGCTGCCCGCGTCGACGATGCCACTGACTACCGAACCGATCGTAACCTCACGTGCTTTATCGCTTGATTTATTCGAGCCATCGTCAAGCAGTTCTTCAAGGTTCCCGACAGCGAATGACCGAGGATTTGAAGCCCCGAAGTAACCGAGCAGTCGAGCTTCGTAGATGCCCGTGGGTACGTCACCAGCAACGGTTACGACAAATTCATTTGACACGGGCAGTTGAGAACCGAGCACAGCGTCTTCGGCCATCTTTGGAACACT
>JBLHLE010000589.1:0-5395 GCA_047620805.1 Pirellulaceae bacterium | reverse complement strand
AAGGCGAAAGTTGGATCTGGCGGCATGGGCTGCGAACCCGCCTCCGCGGCAAGCGTTGCTGGAGCTAAGCTACTGCGCGAGCAAGGTGTCATTAGCGCCAGCGATAAAGTCGTCTGTATTCTCACGGGGCATCTCTTAAAAGACCCCACCGCGACGGTTGCTTATCACACCACTGACCAAGCTCAGTTCAACGAAGTTCTGGGAAAACGTGGTGTCCGCCGCGCTTCTTTCGCGAATCGGGCGGTTGCAGTGCCGAACGATCTAGGCGAAATTATCAAAGCCATTCAGTTGTATGGCTAGTCGCTGACTTCAGCGATAAACGCAATCGCAAACGCTTCCGACGGCGGTCGACGCGCGCGCTGCAGCTATCATACACACTCACGGGAACTCCTCGATCATGACACGTATCGCCATTCACGGTGCGGCTGGACGCATGGGCCAACGACTCGTCGCCCTCGGAAGCCAAGATAACGATCTTCAAGTCGTCGCAACACTCGAATACGCTCAGCATCCCCGCTTGGGAATGGATGCCGGAAGCGTTGCGGGTGTCGACGAAATCGGTACACTGCTGACAGCTACACTCGACGTCGACGTGGAAGCAATGATCGATTTTTCTGTCCCCGCTGGAGCTGAAGCCGCTATCGATCTTTGCGCCGAGCGAGGTATTCCGTTGGTCATGGCCACCACCGGCTTAACGGCTGAGCAAGAGAACAAAATTCGAGCCGCAGCGGAAAAAATTCCCGTTGTGTGGGCTCCAAACATGAGCACCGCCGTTAACCTGACGATGAAGCTCGCCACGATGGCCGCCGCAACGCTGAAGGGCGTCGGAGGAGGTGTCGACGTCGAGATTATCGATCGCCATCATCGCTACAAAGAAGATTCACCGAGCGGTACCGCATTAAAGTTTGGGCAACTAATCGCCGACGCGATGGGCCAGACCGAACACGTTCACGGACGCGAAGGAATCACCGGACAGCGTTCGCAAAACGAAATCGGTTACCACGCTCTGCGAGTTGGCGATAACCCTGGCGAGCACACTATCGTCTTCAGCATGCTCGGCGAAACTGTCGAATTGATTGTCCGCGCATCCAACCGCGACTGCTACGCGCAAGGTGCACTCACCGCAGCCAAGTTCGTCGCCGGCAAACCCGCTGGACTGTACAACATGTACGACGTCCTGAATCTCTGATCTTCAATCGAGCAATAACCAAAATGGCGAAGTGCGAAGAAGGCTACCTGTGCGATGTCTGTGGCAAAGATGTCGAGGACATTACCGAGAGCGATCTCTATCTGCGGTATGTCGTTGGGATGATCGATCCCGAGACGCTGCATACCACGCCCGAACGCCATATTCGCTGTAACCCAGCACTGGCACAGTTCATCGTGCATGGAGAGTTTTCACCCGTCGTCGTCGCAGGCGACTTCGGTAAGAATTACCTCGATCCTGAATTCGTGAAACAACGCGAAGAGCTGCTCACCAAGGGGTGGCTGCGACTCCGCGAACTTTTCGAATTGCTGCAGCAGCAGGAAGTTTCAGTGCTCGATTATCCGCTGGCTGAACTGAGACGCGAGGAGTCGTAAAGGGGGCTCACCAAGGCACGAAGAAAGGAAGAGAGGAGTCGTAAAGGGGGCTCACCAAGGCACGAAGAAAGGAAGAGAGGAGGAAAGGAAGAGGGAGGTTATCTTAGTGATCGCTTAACTTCCGAGCGCAATTGCTCCGCGGACTACTACTGTTTCGCCGCAGGCTGAAGGTTCGATTTGGTAGCTTCCGCGAAGAGGTGGGAAGACGTATTGTTCGGTATATTTTCGTACGGGGTCGAAGAAGAGCTGGTCGCCCATAAGGGATACGCCGCCGCCTATGACGACTACTTCGGGCGCCTGCAGTGTGATGGCTTGTCCGATGGCCCAGCCGAGTGCTCGACAGGCGTGGTCAATTGCTTTGAGTGCGACTTGGTTTCCTTCTGCGGCTGCCTGGGCGATCATCTTGGTCGTCAGGTCTTCGGGATTGGCATCGCACCGCTGCAGTAGATCGGCAAGAAATTCTTCGTCTGCGTCAGCTGCAATTTGGTCGTCTTCTTTTGAGCGGCGAGCGGATTCGAGCGATCTTGTAATGCTACCGGCAAAACGCTGTTGGACTTCCGCAGAGATTCCCCAGCCACTCGACATCGACTCGACGGTCGTTTCAGAATTTTCAGCGTGCAGGCCGGGACGCAGGTGTCCGATTTCGGCAATTGCAGGTCGTCCTTGCCCTTGCAGTTGTCCATCGATCACGAAGCCGCCGCCGACTCCCGTGCCAACCGTTAGGAAGAAAACCCGACTGCTCCCCTGCCCTGCTCCATAGACCGCCTCGGCCAGCGCCGCGCAATCGCAGTCGTTGCCAAGCACCACCGGTTTATCGAACGTCCTCTGGAGCCACTCGGTCAGCGGGAAGTCATCCCAACCAGAAATCTGGTGGCTCGTAACTGTCCGCCCCGTTTCCGGATTCACAGGGCCGCCAAATCCGACGCCAATCCGAGCGACATCGTTCCGCTGAAGCAAGACGCGACCGCAACTTTCAATTTGCTCGAGGATTCCTATCGCACCACCGTCGGCAACAATGTCGCGGCGTTCTAAGTCGATCGAATCCGACGAAGAATTGCCGACGCCTAGTTGCAGCTTGGTGCCGCCAATCTCGATCCCGAGGATGTTCTTATTCATAAATCGCAGCTGGGATGTAGGTGGCAAGTGATTTGTTGCCAAGTAATAGGGCTACTCAGTAATATGGTTACCAAGTAATACGGTTGTCAAGTAATACCGTTGTTAAGTAATGCCGTTGCTAAGTGATCTTGCGATTCCGCCGCGTCCACCTTCAGCTTACGTAGCGTATCGACCTTCATTGTTGATTCGAGCGAAAACGTCGTTGAGGACCCAGTGGAACAGGCATAAATGAATGCTCTCGACCATCCCCATGTCGTCCAGGTCGACGTGGAGGCCAAACTGTTGTTGATCCTTTAGCTTGCCGCCGTTGTAGCCCGTCAGTCCGAATGTGGCCAGTCCATGTCGGTTCGCCCAGTCGACGGCATTGAGAACATTGGCGCTATTGCCCGAGCCGCTAATGGCAATAACCACGTCCCCAGCACTTCCGTAGTTCATTAGCTGCTGCACAAAGATCTGGTCGTAGTCTAAGTCGTTGCCAACCGCCATTAGCCAGCCGGCGTTGTCGGTAAGGCTGAGTACTTTTAGCCGCTTTTTGGATTCGTCGTGCAGGTCTGATTCACGAAGCGTACTCTTGCCCAGATCTTCACTCATGTGACTGGCCGTTGTTCCCGAACCACCATTGCCGAATATGTAGACGAACTTTTCGTTTTCCCACGCCTCGTAAATTAGGTCGGCCCATTTCTGCAGGGCTGCCTGGTCCACGCGAGCGACTTCCTCGTTCAAGCGCGAGAGGTATTGTTGCGAGTCAAGTTGAGCACCGAGCATCTGCAACTCCGTTGCAATAATTTACTTGTGGCTAGTATTTTTCCAAACTCAGGCGAGTTCGGCTACGGCCCATAATAGTTTATAACGAAATGGTCTTGGGGCGGTAGAACAATCCAATCCCAGCCATGATTACCGCAGTGACACCGAACATGGCATTTACCGGTGCATCCAGAAGTGCAAAGGCGGCGGTGGCTAGCGCGTATATTCCCGCGGATAGCAGAATACCGATCCAGTTGAGTAGATTTTGTGTGGCGATCATTCGCCCTTTCAGGGCGTCCGGCGGACGCGATTGCAGGAACACCTGCAGTGGTACAGCGAATACGCCCGTGAAGCCACCGAGCAGAATTAAGGCTGCCATGCATCCGTAGTAGCCCAGGATATGTGGACTTCCAGTGATGGGGGGGATTGCCAGGGCAGACAACGTCAGAGCTGCTCCCCAAGCTCCGATCTGTATCAAGTCTCCGCGGAAGTAGTTCTTAGAAATTGCTCCCGCGATGATGCTCCCAAACGCAATTCCGACGCTGACGCTACTTATTAACAGCCCAGTTTCCAATTTCGATGTGTGGAGCTGTAATTCGCCCAGTGAATTTACGGCCATCAGAACCATTGAGGCGGCCAGCCAGAACACAGAAGACGCGCTGACGGCGAACATAATGGCTTTGTCTTTGCGCAACAATGCTCGGATTTCTTGCGGAATCGCCAAGTTGCCCCACTCGAATCGAATTCCGGCACTCGACGGAGCGACCTTGCGAATGCCCAAGCAAGTGCCAATTCCAATCGCGGCAATGACGACGCAAAACAATCCTGATACCCACAGCTGCCCCGGGAAGGCATCGAGTAGCTGTCCCGCCAACGCGCTGCCAAGAATGATGGCCAAGAATGTCGTCATTAAGATCAAGCCATTGGCCGAGGGAAGGTCTTTGTTGTCGAACAGTTCGGGGAGAATGCCGTATTTTCCGGGGCCAAAGAACGTGCTCTGTGTCCCCATGAGAAACAGTGTCGCCGACAAGAATATGACGAGGGACATAGTTAATCCCGTCGCACTGTACGAGGCGAACAACGCCAAGCCAATCGCCATAATCACCAACTCCGTAACCTTGCTGAGCACGATGACCCGCCGTTTACTGAAGCGGTCCGACAGATATCCCGCGTAACCGGAGAAGAGAACGAACGGCAATGCAAAGACGAAAGTTGCCAATGGCTGCAGGTCCATCGTCGTCGCGGAATTGAGTGTGCCGTTTAACTTCTCTACGCTTGGATTTTCTAAGGTCCCGCTGGCGATTTCCGCCTCGATTGTCTTGACCGGGGTTTCGATTTGGATCGCGGATCCGGTGTCCGTCGAAGTTGCGGTAATTCCGATCGGAACTGCGACAAACATCAGCAGCAGAATTTGCTTGAAGACGTTGTCATTAAACGCACCCAAGAATTGGGTGACCGTAATACTGTAGAACGCCACGTCTCGCGAAAGCGGAGGCAGTTTGGAATTCGAGGGGGACGCCGACGTCAATAGTTCGTCGGCGTCCGTCGTGTTCAGCGGTTGTTCATCCATGCCAACGCTTTACTAGTGAACCGCGTGGACCGAAGAGTTAGTCGCCTGCATTTGCATCTAGCTGAAAGAGCTGATCAAGCGGTTCATTCTTAGCCATTTCACGAATTTCTTCCGTGATCTTCATCGAGCAATACTTTGGACCGCACATGCTACAGAAGTGAGCGCTCTTGAAAGTGTCTTGTGGAAGAGTTTCGTCGTGATAGGCTTGCGCTGTTTCCGGGTCGAGCGAAAGACGGAATTGCTCGTTCCAATCAAACTCGAACCGAGCTTTGCTCAATGCGTCGTCGCGATCTTGAGCGCCTTTGCGGTGACGCGCTACATCTGCGGCGTGGGCTGAAATTTTGTAGGCGATTACACCCTGCTTGACGTCTTCGTTGTTGGGAA
>JBLHLE010000588.1:0-5400 GCA_047620805.1 Pirellulaceae bacterium | reverse complement strand
ACCTTGGTCGCGATCGGACGAAACGCGCTGCGATATTCGCTGGTCGCGTCGGGCTTCATGTCAAACGTATCTTGGTGAGCCGGCCCACCCGCCATGAACAGCATGACGCACCGCTTGGCGCGTCCAAAAGTCGATGCAGAAGTGGCAGCGTTTGATTGTTGCGTCAAGAGGCCTGAGAGGCTGAGCCCCAACGGAGCCAAACCACCGATTTTTAACCATTGACGGCGGTTCAAGCCGTCGCAAAGCCGCGTCGTACCGCCCAGCAAATCCAGCATCAGCAATCCCTTTTCAACAGACTCTAAGCACATCACAAGCTATCAAATCGTCGAGGCAAAGGAAAGTACAATCTCGCCACGTCTTAACCCGACGGGTAGTCGGACGACCGGCGTTGGTATGCGCCAGCGGCGAATGTCATAAGCGGGGAAGTGGAAGCCGCACGCAACACGACAGATGCCGGCAGCATGCTGGGGAGGTCGTCCCAGCAAGCGTTGTTCAACAGCGTATTTACCCAGGCTCCCCCGAACTCGGCGGCGCTGACTCTGCCACGAGACAGCTCCACAGATTTCGATGTTGCTTCGACTGGATACACAGCAGCGCTGACCTGGGGCCATCTGGGCGACTTACAGACAATATCGTGCGAAGAATAATCCGAGTGGGCCGTACAGATGACGACTTGGAGCCGAGGGTCCGCTTCCCATAAGTGCTCGATCGTTTCGATTCCGTCCCATCCCGGCGGCATGCGGATGTCGACGAAAGCCATCGCAAATGGGCAGTCCTCGTCCAGCGATTCCACGACCTTCTTTAGCCCTTCTTTAGCCCTTCCTGGCCTTGATACGCCGAAGTGATGTCGAACGTCGCTAAGATGTTCTTCGGCGTGGATTCGCCAAACAGCAACGCCTCGTCGTCGTCCAGATCATCGGTGTGACCTACTGGACAGAGAATCTTACGGAAGTCCTCGTGAATAGACGAGTTGTCGTCCATCGCTCACTTCCACCGCCGAATCGTGGAACTTTCCCCCCCTGGCATAGGCGGCAAATAACTCACCGTCGCCGTCTAATAACTATGCGGAGTGAATCTCGGGGCGATTGGGCATCGACTGCAACAACTCAGTCGCTATGTCGGGTTGTCGAAACGACAGAGCCGCCGTGCTGTTCGACGCCAGCACTTCCGCCAACGCCAAAGATTGGCGGGCCATCGAATCCCGCAGCATGATGGTGTCGTTCACGACAAACGCGACGCAACAAACCAAAAGCGCAAGACCGACGGAACCAACGGTCAACACCGCTAGTCTCTTATTGATGGATCGACTCGGCAGCCAGCTAGTGGAACTCACGGAGCACTCCGCAAGCCATTCGTTAATCAAATTCATGGTTTCGCCAATTCAAGTTCACCGGCGTAGACATAATACAACAAGGGAATCTGACCTCAATCAAAAGCAATGTCAAACGATCTGGCGTCACGTGCCACCTGAAACCGTCTATCCTGGGCAACAATTGTGCCTACTTTGTGGATCGTCCCGCTCAGTCCACTCGAATCAATTGATTGGACGAGATTATTTGGTGCCACAAAACGGATCAAACGCACTTTCGTAGACGCTTAAGCGGTTCTACAATCCCGTTTTGACTAATTTCGTTTTACCCTATGACTATTGGACATGAGTTGCGATCTCGATGTCGTTATCTTTTCTGATGAAGCGATGGCGAGTCGAGGTGAATGTGAGTGATGGTCGGAGCAAACACAATTTCCTTTGGCAAGACAAAAGAAAAAACTCTCCGTTTCGCAAATGGTGGCAAAGAAAAGCCGTCAAAAAGAATTCATGACGATCATGATCAATGGCAAGCAAAAGAGCGTGCGAAGACCACTGACTATCGATGGCGAAGACGTGGATGAATTCCTTCTAAAAAACGCAGACCCAATATGGCTCCTTCAAAATGAGATGTACGAATACATCAAACCGGATATATTTGAAGAACAATACGAGTCGTAAAGTTCATCGCTCACACGAAAATACGTTTCGCCGCATTACACTGTCATGAAGCAAGATTTGCGTCAGATTGTGACAAACTGAAAGCCTCGAAGGAGCCGGATGGCTCGAGTCTATTGACCACAGCTCAATTACCATGGGCACCAACCTGATCTCCGTACACACGCTGAAGAACTGTCCAACCATAATCGCTGGCGGCGGTGCCAGATTCAAACAAGGCCGTCACTTGGTGATGAACGATCCCAAAACGCCTCTTGGTAATCTCTGGCTAAGCACTTTACGCGGAGAGGCTGTCAACACCGAATCGTTTGGCGACTCGACCGGAGTAATTGACGAATTGTTCGTAGCGTGATGGCCTCTCTAATGTTCCCTCACCTCATCAGCTTTTGAAGAAAAGTCATCAAAGCATTCTTCCACCGTTTCTAGCAAGCAGTCGAGTTATGACAAGCAGCTTATTTTTTCCCCGAGCCTCGAGTGGCCGCCAGGGCGTTCCGAATATGTTCTTGTTGACTCGCAACAAAAGAGGGCCTGAAGAGGGCTTTACCGGGCTTCAACCTGTGGGATTTCCCGGGTCGACTACAACCGCAACGTCCATTAGCATGGTTGACTGATTTGAGATGAATCTCAGTGAGGGAGCATTTCCAACTTCGCCTGCCAGATTCTCCGGAGCTTCTGATCCAGGGAGACAACAATTATGCCAACTAACATGAAACAAACAATTTTCCATTTGTTCGTCGCGTTATTCTGCATCGCCCCACTGAAGGCCGACGAGGTCCCAGTAGATTTGGTCCCAGTAGATTTGGTCCCAGTAGATTTGGTCCCAGTAGATTTGGTCCCAGTAGATTTGGTCCCAGTAGATTTGGTCCCAGTAGATTTGGTCCCGGTCGATTTGGTTCCGGTCAGTGCCGATTCCGTCGTTCAATATGTGCAGTCGTGTCGAAAACCGAACGGTGCCTTTGGGCCACTCGATCAGGAGTACACGGACGCTGCCTGGAACTACCCGGCCGTTCAAACGCTGCTGATAATGGGCGCGCAAATCGACCGTCCCGCCGACATTATGAAACACGGACTCGGATTCCCCTCTGGGCACGGTGGCTACGGCCACTGGCTGTTCTTCCATCAGCAAATGACGCGAAAACTATTGAGCAAGGGCGGAGTCTTGCAAGAGAAGGGAGTCTTGCAAAGCAAGAAGCTGAAGCTCGTTCACCAAGGCTATCAGGCTCTTTACTACGGCAGTCCATTTGGGTCCGACGGAAATCTGATGTATCAGGCCAGCGAAAGCTCGCTCGCCGCACACCTCGACCGCGCCGAGCATCTTCAGTATTACAATCTTTCGTCTCTCTATTATTTGCTTGCCGCCGTCGACGCCGCGGGTCTGACAGTTTCGAATCCAGACGAACTCGCGACCTATATCAAGGCGAGACAGGCATCCAGTGGTGGCTTTGTCGACGTGCGAGTGGAAAATAGAAAGCCGACAGACTTCGAAGCTCATATCGCACATACGTATCACGCCATCGCCGCGTTGAAACTATTGTCCAGCGAGATCCCAAATGCCAAGAAGTGCGGGGGATTCGTTCACCGCTGCCAGACGCCATCCGGAGCGTTTCGTTGGAACGGAGTCGAGGGACTGGCCGGGAACTATGACGACATCTACTACACGTGGGCTGCAGTCCAAACACTGAACAAGTTGAACATTCGCCCGCAAAACATCGAGCGCTGCGTTAGCTGGATTAACTCGCTACAGAACGCCGATGGTGGTTTTGGCGATAAGCCCGGTTGGCGTTCGCGACTGTACAGCACCTACTACGCGACCGCTTCCCTCAAGGTTCTATGCAACGACGCGAAACTCGGCATCCAGTCGAAAAAAATCGCACCACCAAAAATCGAGTCCATTGACGACGGCAAGTTTGAGATCTTTCAAGGCTTAAACAAAATGCCAGTCTGTACGGTAGCTGAACTCGCCGAACTACGCCGCCGGAAGTTCAACCTGCTCGCCTTGAAGTCCAGCGACTTTAGCGTTACCAAAGCACTTCGGGAATCGATTCTCGCAACCAAGCAACCGCTGGACGTCATCCTCTGCCCAGAAGCTTATTCCCATCGAGCCATTCGACACGGTGGCGTAACGCTCGACCATATTGCCAACGTCACTCTCGATCCACGCTGGTCGGATGAAGAGAAATTCAAGTGGCTGACGGCAGATCGACTGGGAGCGAGTCACTTAACCTGGCAAGCCTATCAACGGCAAGTAATTCGGCCCGTCCAGCAACTCGGCTCACTCGTCTATCCCGAACACGAGTTTGAAATGGAATACGGTTATTCCGCCTACGACGACGGCGTCTACAACAAGCACGGTTACAACGCGATACTTGCCGGCTTCAACTGGCAGCCGCGAGATTTCGTCCGCGTCTTTCCCTGGCGAGAAAGGTACGTCGACAAATTGACACCCATCGCCGACGCCGATGCTCACGGAGATCTGAAAAAATGGTCCCCGCAGTTGGATCACACACGGCATCTATACTTGGCCAAGGGACCGACCTACGCCGACTTCCTCGACGCCGCATCGAACGGGCGAGTCGTGTGCGTCGTGTATGGCGCCGAAGGTGTCCGTTCGGGTGTAACCTACTACGGTCGCCAGGCGGCCGTTGAGTTCGTCAAACAACGCGTCGATGAATGGAAGTGGTGGCCGGCCGCCGAGGCAGATAGTGACTGACGCATAGTCGCCTTTCGCTCCGCCGAAATAGCGTTTCTTCTATATCGCTATGACCAGCGAAGTTAACCGCTTTGCAGTGAATATTAAGCCACTTCGTCTGAATTGCGATAAACTATTAGCTCTGCTATTCCGCCTTTCGAAAAGCCGACAACTCACGACGAAATTGAAGGCTCAAGGCTTCGGCGCATTCTGAAAACGCAATTTCGCGGAGCGAAAGGCGACGATGCGTCTGCAGCACGGAAGTTACGAACAATTGTCAGCCTCGCCGTCGGATTTCTAGAATGGGGCGGTGGGTGGGGACTTAGAAGTGCAAAGTTGTTCGGCCCGGTCCATCCGCCTAGCCCTGATGTACCACGCGATTAACTGCCGCAGCTTCGCAGCTTCGCAGCTTGAGAGCGCGAGAGCGAGCAAAACTCTTCAGCAAACAAAATACGACCCGCGCGGCGACTTCTTCAGCGTGGCACCACCGCTCTTTCATGGTATAATGGTGGTTTATTCGACCTAATCCCACCCTCAACTCGCTTTCTGAGGAACACCTGTGATTCACTTCGCTCGCTCAGTTCGTTCTTGCCTACGCTTCGTCGTCGCAATTTCTTTGTGCCTGGGCATACTCAACCGGGCTCACGCTATTGATCCCAACCAAAAGCCAATCCGCGCTTTGTTGATTACTGGCGGGTGTTGCCACGACTACACCAATCAGAAAGAA
>JBLHLE010000587.1:0-5401 GCA_047620805.1 Pirellulaceae bacterium | reverse complement strand
CGATGGCAAGAAGAAACGCCCGCTGCCGAGTAAAAAACGGTTCAGTATTCCACTGCTGGAAGACCCCGCATCGCTAGTCGATTTTGTGCTCGACCGCGCGCCCGTTGACTTGTTCTATTACGATCTCCCCGATCTCGATCTGCTGTTTGAATACCAGAAGAGCTTTCAGGTCTTCCCCGGTTTGAACGCGGGATTCTCGGGAGAAATTAATGTCACCACCAACTTTGATTTTGGCTTCGACACTCGCGGGCTTAGTCAATGGCGGGACGAAGATTTCGATCCCAGTCAGGTTCATCTGATCTTCAATGGTTTTTACCTCGACGATCATGGAGAGGAAAACACCGCCGATGACGCGCCCGAGATTACTCTTCGAGCGGCGATTGGTGCCGTCGCGAGTCTCGGTATAGGTGGACTCATCGAGGCCGGCGTGGAAGGCGGCATTGAAGCTACAATCGATTTGGATTTGAACGACAAATTGACCGTCTTTACTGCGGATGATCTTGCCATTGGCGACGGAAAGTTTTACGGAAACGAATTGATATCCCGTATCAGTCAAGGACCGGAATGTCTATTTGATATTCACGGTCAGCTGACAATCTTTCTGGAGGCCTTTTTCTGGGTCGGCCTCGATCTCGGCTTCAGTCGGGTTACCATCTTCGAGGCCGGTGAGCGTTTTGTCGACGCAATAATCGCCGAATTCGATTTCGAATGTTCGCTCGACAGTCCCGACAGCATCGCCACTCTTAGTGGTGAACCCAGTTCGGACAAGGTTGTTACGACAACTGGTAATGCGAGTCGAGTGCTAACACTGAAGTACGAGGGAGGCGAAAGTGACGGACCGCAAAACTACAAGGTTGAAGTTGCGGTCGCCGACGACAGTTTCACTCTTCAGCACGCCGTCGACAAAGGCTACATCGATCTCGACTACTACACCAGTCCCGAGTTGAATAGCATCAGCGCGGAACTGGCCGCTGCACGGTCCAGTCATCCGGGACAGGAATTCATTGTTGTCACCAACAATGCCAAGGCCGAATTCTTTCTCGCCTCACAGGTGAATTCGATCGTGGCCGCCGGTACTGAGCATAGCGACAGCTTCGTTTTGCGCGGTCTCAATGGACGGATCGATCACATCGATCTCAGCAGTGGTGACAGTGGAGATATGATTGAAGTACTCTCGGATCTAGAAACCGCGGCCACGCTGGTGTCTCTTGATATCGACAGTGGGGGCGGTGACGATTTCATTCGGGTCGATCCCAAGCTGTTCGGCGTCGAGGCACCCGAGACCTATACGATTGCGAGCGGAGCGGGACTCGATCGCATCAAGCTGCAACAGGATGTCAATGACGATCCATCCAAGCCCGCTGCAGTTCAATACATTTACACAGGTGTTTTCCTCGATGGCGGTCCGGGCGACGATGTCATCATGGGACATACAGGTAAGGAAACGGTCAAGGGAGGTAGCGGTGCCGACGTGATCATGACCTACGCCGGCGACGATGAAGTTCACGGCGAAGCGGGCGACGATTTCATCGCCACTGGTAAAGGCGCCGACATGGTCTGGGCTGGCCTCGGCAACGACAGAGTCTTGGGCGGAAGCGATGCTGACGTTCTTCGCGGAGGTGACGGCGACGACGTGCTTATGGGCGAGGACGGTGCGGATGTGCTCTACGGCGATGCCAATGACGATCTACTGGTCGGCGGACTGGACGCAGATCAACTCTTTGGCGGCACACACGACGACACCGCGACGTGGGAACTGGGCGATGGTAGCGACACGTTCGAGGGCGGTACGGGAACGGACCAGCTTTCCATGACGGGGTACGTCCTCAATCCGCAGGCGTTTTACACCGACCCAGCAAACTACGTCATAGACGACGAAGACGCAGTGGATTTGGTGACGATTCGAGCGCACGACTCGGATACCGATACTGCGCTTAATAAACAGGCATACATCGATTGGACGCACAAACCAACGCTTCCGCTGAACCATGAAGACCCCACCCCTGAGGTGCGGTTCACCTTTGGTGCTGTCGAAACGCTCAAGCTCGACGCCGGTCTTGGCACCGACGACATACTGGTGGGTGCGCTTGATGCCACGTCGGTCGACAGCGTCCGAGTCGCCGCTGGCGCCGGGCGTACGATCGTCGAAGAAAGTCACGTCACTCGCGATGAGAACGGCGTATCCGTCGGCCAGGATCTAACTGTGACCGGCGCAGTCGACGAAAATCTCCAGATCAGGGTCGGCAATTACGGCGGCTCGACCGCCGCGATCAGACTGGAAGGAACCAGCGGCCAGGTTGACTTCGGACTCACCGCTCTCGCGATAGAGAGTGGATTGCGTGAGTTGCTGGGCATCGATACCGTAAGTGTCGGTGTCGATGTAACCAGAAACGAATACGAATTCGACGTCACCCTCGGCGGTGAAACGCGAACGATCGACTCCGAACAGGGCAGAATCGGACTGCGCGAGCACCTGGACAGTTTTAGTGCGATCGGGATGGTTAGCGAGGTAGAAGGTTTTGGCCTAGAGGATGCACCTTGGGTACTCGAGTACACAAGCGCTGGGGCGACGCTCTCCGGAGAGATTACCGCGACCGATCCAAGCGTCTCTTTTGTGGACTTTGACGAGACTGCAGCCACAATCACCCAGGAGGTCATGAGGACGACCTACCGGGACGAAATCTATCTCGACGAAAACTTCGCGGGCAGCGATTTCCCCTTGTCCCTGGGCGGCTACGACCTCGGTCGAGTGCTGGCGGTCTCAGTGGAATCCGACATTGTCCACAACGCTTCGGCGCCCGATACGATTACACGTACCGATGGAGGGAGTTGGCTAGCAGACGGCTTCGTGGACGGCGACCAGGTCCGCCTCGCGGGCGATGCGAATTTGGCGAACCACGGAGTGTTCCTGCTTGCGGGTGTCAGCGACTCGGTACTGACGATCGCCACCGGTCAGAGTCTGGTGGATAGCGATGAAACAAACCTCGCCGTGGAAAAGGTAATGACACCGGTCATCGACAAGTTGACCGCGCCGTCACGGATCAAGGAGGCGATAGAGGAACTGGAAGAAGTATTCGAGGTGGCGGATGTAACGGGAACTGGGACGGTAGGCGATCCATGGGTAATTGAATACAGCAGCACGGGAAAAGAGCTTTCGTTACAACTCGGTTCAACTTCTAGCGATGTAGTGGTTACCGGACCGACTGTCCTGTTTACGACCTACCGCCAAGAGATCTGGCACAGCCAGGAAGAAAGCAAATACACATACGGCGAAAAGCTACACGTACGAGGTCTTGCGGGAGCGGTCGATGACCTGCGGCTTGCGGAAACCGAAATCCAGGTCTTTGGAACTCGCATACAAGAGCTGACTCTCGGCGGTGCTCCAGAAGCTGCGTTCACGCTAAGATTGGGGGGCACGGGAACGCCAACAGAGTCTATCGAGTTCTTCCCCAATGGCAGCGGCGGTGTCGATGGTCACGGAACGGCGCTAGATATTCAGGAGGTATTACAGGCTCTGCTTCCGCAGGAATTGATCGAGGTTACTTTTGACGCGTCCACCAATAAATATAATGTTTCAGGACTCGACTCGGATCTTCTGCAGCTGGATGACGCTGACGCCGGCGTCACTTTCAACGCCAAACACACTCAGAAACTAGTAATTGAAGGTGACTCGGGGCTGGAATTCAAATTACAGCTTGGTGTCACAGGGAACCCGACTGGCGACATCGCGATCGGTGCCGATGACAGCGAGACGGCCAGCCGTCTTCAGACCGCGCTCAGTGGCCTCGGTTCGCTTTCAGTGACACCAGGAGAGATCGCAAATACGTTCTTCGTCGACTTCGGCGGATTCAACGACACGTTGCAGTTGCTCCCTGCTGTCAGCGTTGAGACGACTTCCAACGTCAACCTCAGCCAGGACTTCACCCTGGCAGGCGTCGCTGGCCAAGCGTTTCGGATGCGTTTCGGTCCAGCGGGAGCAGTTACCGATGAAATCACGATCGGCAACACGGATACTCTAACGGCCGCGGCGATCGCGGCAGTGCTTCAAGGCTTGGGTGGATTCAATGCAGTGCAAGTCAATCCGGGCGCGACGGCGGGAACCTATCAAGTCACAGCGTTACCAACGGAACAAGCCTCGTTGGAGGCTGTCGGCAGTGAGACCGTTACGGCGATCTCGACCACGACACAGGAATTTCTCTTGACCTACGCTCCGGACGGTACGGCAGAAGTAGGACCGGAAATCCGGCTGCGATTTGGAGAGGCCGCAGCTACTACGGAGCCAATCACGGTTGTGCTCGACACCAGCGCGGAGATGGTTGCTGGTACGGTTTCGGGCGCCGATACTGACGTCAACAAAACGATCACACTTTCCGGACCCGAATATGTGATTGCGAACTCCGTTTGGGAAATTGTCGATGCGAACGAGAAGACATTGGCGAGCTACACGGTTGGCGATCCGTCCAACGAGACATTACAAACGATTGCAGAATCTCTCTCGGGTCAGCTCGATGCCTCACCAGAGTTCACCGCGTCAGTTGCGGGCGAAGTTATCACATTGACTGACGACCGGACCGCGGCGGGGCCTATCTCAGCGGCGGTCCGAGCGGCCCAGGTCGATACGACGGCTACCGCCGCCGCGATTCAGACGGGGCTTCGCGAGGTTCTAGGAAACGCAGTGGTGAGCGTTGCCTTCGATCCCGCAAAGGCCGCCTACGTCGTGTCTGGTCTGGACTCCACCGTCGACGCTCTCGAACTCGAAAACTCAAATTTTGCGGGCGTGACGGCCAGTTCGACATCGACGCGGTTAATCGCTTTAGATGGTCAGACTGGACAGCAATTCCGGCTGAAATTCGGTGCCGGTGGAGAGGCTTCGAGCCTGATTACGATCGACAGTAGTAATGCAGTAACAGCCACTCGGATCCGAAACGCTCTGATCGCGGTGACCGGAGAATCGGCGGTGGATGTCAATTTCGATGCGGCGTCTAACGCTTATCGTATTGATGGCCTGGCAGCTCCAACCGGCGTCTTGCAACGTTCGGCAGGCGCGGCGGGGTTAACCTCCGAGCTTGGTGCCGAGGTGTTTAAAGTTTTCAGCGTCGCCACCGACAACGCTAACGACAGAATAGAAATCCAGGGTAGTATCGCCGCCGACAACTACCGAGTGAGTACGATACAGGCGATTGGTATCGAAGGCGCTGCGGAACCCGCGCTCCGTTACGAGCAACGCCAGACAGACGCGGCGGGCGAACCACTCAAGAACTCGACCGGACAATTCATCAGCCACGTCGTGGTTGACGTCTTTGATCTGGAAGGTCAGCATCTTCTCGATCCCAACCGTCCAGGTTACACGCCAAAATCCGACTACGTCAGGCTAAACTCGTTCGCGGGCCACGACCACATC
>JBLHLE010000586.1:0-5407 GCA_047620805.1 Pirellulaceae bacterium | reverse complement strand
AAGTCCCCCCGCGAGCTTCACCATAATCCAACGACGTGATACTAAGTTATAAGAGCGATCCGATATGAATAATTTGTTACTGAGACGCCGTGATTGGCTGAAGACATGCGGTGGTGGGATGGGAATGTTGGCCCTTTCCGGACTGTTGCAACAAGAGGGGCTGCTGCAGGGGGCCGATGCGTCGTTGAATCCGTTGGCACCGCGACAGCCGCACTTCGCCGCCAAAGCAAAGAATGTCATTTGGCTGTTCATCAATGGCGGTCCCAGTCAAGTTGACACGTGGGACTACAAGCCAGAGTTGGCGAAGTACGATGGCAAAGAATTGGAAGGCTTTGACAAAAAGACCGGGTTCTTTCCGGGGTCGGTTGGTCCGATCATGAAATCGCCGTTCGAATTCAAACAACACGGCGAATGTGGCAAGTACGTCAGTGAGATATTCCCTCACACTTCAAAGCACGTCGACAAAATGGCTTTCATTCATTCTGGTTTTACTAAGTCGAACAATCACAGTCCCGCACTGTTCATGATGAACACTGGCATGACTCGCATGGGATTTCCTTGCGTGGGGTCGTGGGTGACGTACGGATTGGGCTCAGAGAACAGGAGTTTGCCTTCGTTCGTCGTGATGTCGGACCCCTTGAATCGCGGCTTGCCGAAGGGGCATGCGGCGAATTGGGGAGCGGGTTTCTTGCCGAGCATTTTCCAGGGTACTCATTTTCGGCCCAACGGTGCTCCCATCGATAATCTCAATCGCCCGCAGCAAATGTCAGCGGAGCAACAGCGGAACCAGTTGGATCTGCTGGCCGATCTGAACGCGGCCTCGTTATCCGGCAACCCAGCGGAGCGAGAGTTGGAGGCTCGTATAGAATCCTTCGAGTTGGCTTATCGAATGCAGTCGGCCGCACCTGAGGCACTCGACATCGCCAGTGAAACACAGGCGACGCGAGACATGTATGGCGTCGACAAGAAAGAATGCAACCATTTTGCGAAACAATGTCTGACGGCTCGTCGGATGGTGGAACGCGGAGTTCGGTACGTGCAAATTTATTCGGGCGGTATGGAGAATCAGCGAAGCTGGGATGGGCACAACGATATCGCTGGCAACCATCGTCAATTCGCGGGCGAAACCGATCAACCAGTGGCCGCGCTATTGCAGGACTTGGATCAGCGCGGGTTGTTAGATGAAACTCTGGTGATTTGGGGCGGCGAGTTTGGACGGCTTGCTGTCGCTCAGAAGAGCGCCAAACCCGGCCGCGATCACAACCCCAACGCTTTCACTTGCTGGCTCGCTGGCGGGGGCGCCAAGGGAGGTACTTCTTACGGAGAAACCGATGAAATCGGCAACCGTGCCGCTGTAAACCGCGCGAGTGTTCACGACATCCACGCCACGATGTTGCAGCTGCTGGGGCTCAATCACACGGATTTGACATTCCGATATAGTGGTCGCGACTTCCGACTGACAGACGTGGAAGGCGACGTAATTCACGAGGTCATCTCGTAACCTATCGCAGGTGGTCGTAAATCCTGCATTTGTCCCAATTCTTTCAGCCGCCGCTTGGCTCATCGCTACAATACGGTTAAATGTTGTCTATCTGCGTTAAATAAGTTTTGGGCTGTAACCCGAGAGTGAAACTGGCGTTAATACGGTTATGGGTTTTCGGTTATCTTGAAGGTGGTGCCCCATGGTCGGTCAGCAGTCGGTCCGCGGTCGGCATTTCAACCCGTCAAGGGTGCTTTGACGGCCAATCTCAATGCTTTGGAAAGATTGCGAGAAAACGCAAAATGGATTCTTCAATTCGTAGGTTTCATCCGCTGTTAGCGCTATTCGTTGTGACTACGAGTTTTGTGGTTCAGGATTGTCGCGTTTCGTTGCACGCAGCAGAGGACACAACAGAGGTAATCGAGACGGTCGGCGCGGTTCCTGATTTTTCGCTCGCTGACTTTCGCGGCAAACAGCACTCGCTAAAATCGCCTGGTGCGAAGGCATATGTGGTAGCGTTTTTGGGGACTGAATGCCCGCTGGCGAAACTCTATTCGCATCGACTGAATCAACTGCACGAGCAATTCAAGGGGCGCGGTGTGGCGTTCGTCGGTGTTAACTCGAATAGTCATGATTCGATCACAGAACTTGCGGCATTTTCGAATCGTCACGACTTGACGTTCCCGATGCTAAAAGATCTAGGCAACAAGATAGCGGATGCGTTCAAAGCAGAGCGAACTCCCGAAGTCTTTCTCTTGGACGCGGATCTACGAGTACGCTACTCCGGTCGTATCGATGATCAATATGGAGTTGGTTACGCGCGCGACGAGCCTCAAGTCAACGAGCTCGAAAATGCAATCACTAAATTGTTGGCAGGAAAAGAAATAGAACCGAGCCGTACTGCGGCAGTTGGCTGCTTGATCGGCCGAGTGAAATTGCCGAACGCCGAAAGCAAAGTGACTTACTCGAAGCAGATTTCGCGAATCTTTCAAACTCACTGCGTTGAGTGTCATCGCCAGGGCGAAATCGCTCCGTTCCAGTTAACTGAATACAAGGAGGTCGCTGGTTGGGCGGAGACGATATTGGAAGTTGTCGATCAACGGCGTATGCCGCCATGGCACGCGAATCCGAAGCATGGGGAATTTGTCAATCAACGGCTGATGACAGCGGCGGAGAAGGACTTGATTGCCGAGTGGGTCGAGAATGGAGCGCCAGAGGGAGATCCCAAGGACCTTCCTACTCCCCGCGAATTTACTGCGGGCTGGAAACTGCCAAGGGACCCGGACCTCGTCGTGTCGATGCGGTCGCGACCATTTCAAGTGCCTGCAACCGGCACAGTTCAATACCAGTATTTCGTCGCCGATCCGGGCTTCAAAAAGGACACGTGGATACAAGCGGCGGAAGTCATCCCAGGGAACCATTCGGTTGTGCACCATGCGGTGGTGTTCATTCGCGCTCCCGACGGCGTCCGTCAGCGGGGCGTAGGGTGGTTAGCTGCCTATGTGCCGGGACAAGCGTATGCCTCGCTTCCGGACTATCGCGCGCGGCGCGTGCCCGCTGGATCGAAGCTCATTTTTCAGCTGCACTACACTCCGGTTGGCTCACCGCAGGAGGACTTAACGCGTTTGGGATTGATCTTCGCCGACGAGTCCCAAGTTACCGAGGAAGTCGTAACGCGAATAGTAATCGACAAAGAGTTAGAGATCCGACCGGGCGTTTCGAATCACAAAATTGAAAAAACGGTTGGGTCGTTTCCCCAAGGAAGCAAGCTGCTCGGAATCGCTCCGCACGCTCATCTCCGCGGCAAGCGGTTCCGATTCGAGTTGGTTCGAAAGGGGGAGAATGAGATTCTGCTCGATGTTCCTCAATACGATTTTAATTGGCAGCACGCTTATGAGTTCGCGACGCCGCTGGATGTCGCGGGCGAAGAGATTCTCGTTACAGGTTCGTACGATAATTCGCAGTTCAATCTGGTGAATCCCGATCCGAATGCGATTGTTCGATGGGGAGATCAGACGTGGGAGGAGATGTTCTTGGCGTATTTCGCGATCGCGATCCCTCGGCAGAGTCCAGCGACGGCGAAACCGATTGATCCGAAACTGGTAGACGCTGAAGCAAAGAAATTTCTCAAGCGACTCGACAAGAACGAAGACGGAATCGTAAGAAAGAGCGAAGTGCCGGATAGCATGCGGGTATTTGCGTTTCGACGATTCGACAAGAATCGAGACGACGTGCTTTCGCTCGAGGAAGCACGGGCCGCGGCGCGAGAACGCCTGAAGTAGGTCGCGTTCGGGCGATGGGATTTCTCTATTATCATGCACCTTTCTTAGATTCGGCAAGTAACTCTCGTGAAACTGACTCGTCCGATTGCCGATTTGTTTGAACGCCATTGGTGGGCGTTCGCGGTGTTCTTTGTGGCGATGTCGCTGTTGGCAGGCTATGGCCATCTCGTCGGTCGAGAGGGTTTGACTTGGGAGAGCGAAGAATCTGGCGGTTCGAAACGCGATGCGAATCGCGTTCGGGACCAGAAGGCACCGGAAGTCGCCTTTCAGAAGGCCGAAACAGTTCTGGTACTATCGGGGAAGAGGTCGTTATTTGAGCGAGAATATGTAGCCGCGATTCGGAGAGTTGTGGCGCTCTTGGAATCTAAGGAAATTGTCTCCGACGTTTTCTGGATTGATACATTGCCGGTGACAAATGCATTTGGGCTTCCCGAGCCATTGCTGCCGCAGCCGGAAGCGTCGGACGATGCATTCCAAAAAGCGCAGCAGCGGGCGCTGGAACATCCGCTCGTGCGGGGGCAGTTAGTTTCCAGCGACGGGAAGACTTTCTTGATTCCGATTTCTTTCGACTGGTTTTACGTTGAAAGCGATTCCCAGGTATCTGAGGATTTGTTGGCCGCGGTTCGAGCGACGCTAAAGAGCAACGGCGGAGAGGATTTGACCGCTGAATTTACGGGAGGTCTGCCTCTCTATCTGGCTCATCAGAATTCGTTCGACGTCAATCATACTCGCTACACCGTCATCGGTTATGTGCTTGTAATCGGAGTTTCGGTGTTCATGTTCCGCGGTTTCTCGGCGGTCATCGTCGCGGCTTTGGCTCCGGGGATGGGGATATTCTGGAGCATGGGGATTTTGAATCTATTGGGAGAGAACGGAAATCAACTGACGAATATTGTCTTGCCGGTGCTGATTTCGATGGTTGGAATGACGGACGGGATTCACCTCGTAATACACATTCGCCGACGCCGCCTTGTCGGGGATGATCAGATGCAAGCGGCAAAGTCTGCGATCGAGAAGGTGGGTTTAGCTTGTGCATTAACTTCCCTGACCACCGCGATTGGATTCGCATCGTTGATGATGGCGCAGACCTCGCTGATTCAGGGTTTTGGACGCGGCTGTGCGATAGGCGTGATCGTGACGTTTTTTGCCGTGGTCACCGCGATACCGCTGGCGTCGACCACGTTTCTGGGTCGCAATATTAGCCGTGGAGGAGATCACGAGGGCTTCCGGTCTACCATCGAGCCCATGGTGCAGTGGCTGATCGTGTTCACGAAATGGCCGCGATTGACAACACTGGTGGGCGTGGCCGCGACGTTCATTGCAACCTGGATCGCGTTGGGGCTGCGACCGGATTCTCGCACTCAGAATTCGCAACCGACGGGCAGCCCAGCCTACCAAGCTTTCGAACAGGTCGACAAAGCGTTTGGGGGAGTCGATTCGATCGCGATCAATATCCAGTGGCCAGTGGATGTTTCCAGCGACGATCCAGCGATCGTGAAGGTCGTTGCCGATACGCAAGAGTTATTTGACCGCGAAGAGCTGATACAGAATCCGCTGTCCATTAATCGAATTCTCGAGTCGTATCCAAGCGACCAGCCGTTGGCGGATCGCATGTCGATGTTAGAGCTGATGCCTTTGCCGCTGA
>JBLHLE010000585.1:0-5416 GCA_047620805.1 Pirellulaceae bacterium | reverse complement strand
CGAATGGAATGCACTGGAACACTCCGCCGACCGAATCATCGAAAGTGCTCAGAAGACTGCAGCAACTATCCAGGACACGGAAGCCAAGAAGTGGCAAGCTGCCAGCAAAAAAGATCGACTCAACATGCTCGCGGCGAAAGAAGGACCGCTCGCCAACCTCAGCCTACAGACGGAAGCTGCTAATCTCGTCGCCCTCATGGCCAAAGCCGAAGCGAGTTTCACAACGACATTAGTCGCTCAGGATCTACCGACACCGCGCACAACTCAAGTACTCAAGCGAGGTGAATACAACCTTCCCGAAGGGGAACCACTCGAGCCCGGCGTCATCACAGTGATGGGCGCATTTCCACACGATGCTCCCAAGAATCGGCTCGGATTGGCCCAGTGGCTGACGTCCCGCGGTCATCCGCTGGTTTCGCGAGTCTGGGCAAATCGAATCTGGCAACGCACCTTTGGTGACGGACTCGTTCGCACCCCCGAAGATTTCGGGCTTCAAGGCGAACAGTCGTCGCATCCCGAATTGCTAGACTGGCTCGCTGTCGAATTGCAAGACAGCGGCTGGAACCTCAAGCAAATGCTCCGCCTGATGGTGACGAGCAAAACATTCAGGCAAAGCTCTGCCCACCGCCAGGAAATTGACGATCCCGCAAATCGTTTATTTGCCCGGGGCCCAAGCTACCGATTAGACGCGGAGGTAATTCGTGATTTGGGACTATGGTCTAGCGGTTTGTTGAATCCTGAAATGGGTGGCGAGGGAATCAAGCCCTACCAGCCCGGTGGTCTCTGGAAAGCACTCGCTCATCCCGGTTCCAATACCAAACAATATGTCAAAGACACGGGCGACAAGCTTTTCCGCCGCAGCCTCTACGTCTATTGGAAACGCACAAGTCCACACCCCATGATGATGCTCTTCGATGCGCCAAGTCGCGAGTCGAGTTGCGTTCGTCGTTCGCGCACCAACACGCCTCTTCAATCGCTGGGGCTCCTTAACGAGACGCAACGAATCGAAATGGCAAGAACCTTGGCCGAACGACTAATGCGGGAAGCGGACAACGACACCAACCGACTCGACGTACTGTTCACTCTTCTGGCCAGCCGCAAACCGTCGGACGTCGAACGCAAAGCCTGCAACCATCTGCTCGAACACACGCGAGATCGCTACAGCGATTCCAAAGATGAGGCCGTCGCGCTACTTTCCATCGGCGACACTCCACGCAACGATAAACTCGACCCCGTCGAGCAAGCCGCCTGGACGCAAGTTGCCATTACCGTACTGGCCAGCGACATCGCTATCCTGTTGTACTGAGTTAACGACACCGGGTACCGGTGATAACGACACTGCCAAAGTGAACCCGCTACGAAAAACGAATTGAGTTCAGATAGAAAATACATTGCCATGAATCAGAATAATCCACTTCGCGAATACGATCTGCTGACAACTCGTCGACAACTCTTCGGCAAAGCCGCATTGGGACTAGGAACCGCCGCGCTGGCGCAACTGTTCGGTTCAGATCTCTCGGCCGCGCAAGTCGATTCGTCGGCCGGCATGCACCACAAAGCCAAAGCGAAACGAGTGATCTACTTATTCATGAGTGGCGGTCCTAGCCATCACGATTTGTGGGATTACAAACCCAAAATGATGGAACAGTTTGGACAACAGCTGCCAGCTGAAATTCGCGACGGCCAGCGAATTACCGGCATGACGGCAAGTCAAAAGAACGGCCTGCCGATCTGCCCCAGCAAATACAAGTTCACCAAACACGACAACAACCATAAAGGGGTCTGGGTCAGTGAACTCTTGCCGCACACGGCGACTGTGGCGAAAGAGCTGTGCGTTGTCCACAGTACTTTCACCGAAGCGATCAATCACGACCCTGCGATTACGTATATTCAAACTGGCAGCCAGATCCCCGGCCGACCCAGCCTCGGCGCTTGGTTAAGTTATGGTTTGGGCAGCATGAACGAGAACCTGCCAAGCTACGTTGTCATGCACGCCCGCAGCAAGTTTCCCGAACAGAGCCTCTTCAATCGCTTGTGGGGAACAGGCTTCATGCCGTCCGATCACCAAGGCATGTTACTCCGCAGCGAAGGCGATCCGGTCCTTTACTTAAGCAACCCGAAAGGTGTATCCAGCGAAGATCGCCGAGCACAATTGGATACTCTGTCCGTGCTAAACCAAGAGCAACACAAACGCTTTGCCGACCCGGAAGTTCTGGCTCGCATCAAACAACACGAGATGGCCTATCGCATGCAAACGTCCGTCCCCGAATTGATGGACTTGTCCAAGGAAAGCGCCGATACCTTTGAACTGTACGGTGAAGAAGCGAAGCAACCTGGTTCCTTCGCCGCCTGCTGCTTGAATGCTCGACGCTTGGCAGAACGGGGCGTCCGCAACATTCAAATCTTCCATCGTGGCTGGGACGCCCATGGTAATCTCCCTCGGGAACACGAATCGCAGTGTAAGGACATCGATCAGGGGAGCGCTGCGCTGATCAAAGACTTGAAACAGCGTGGCATGCTCGACGATACACTCGTCGTCTGGGGCGGCGAGTTCGGTCGCACCTCGTACTGCCAAGGTGGGTTGAGTAAAACTAACTACGGTCGAGACCACCATCCGCGTTGCTTCACCGTCTGGATGGCTGGCGGTGGTGTCAAGCCCGGAATCACTTATGGTCAAACTGACGACTACGCCTACAACATCGCCGACGAAAATGGCAACCCCATCATCCCGCAGCCCACAAAAGATAAGTGGACGCCCGGCACGATGCATGTCCACGATCTGAACGCCACGATCCTGCATCTGCTCGGAATCGACCACAAGCGACTCACTTACCGCTACCAAGGACGCGACTTCCGACTAACCGATGTCCACGGTCACGTCATTCGCGATTTGGTCAGTTGACCCACTTTAGGTCAAAGCCCAAAAACTTTAGACTGTACCCTTGTAGCAGTTTTAGTTATTACCCCCCTGCCCTGCCCCGACAGCGACGAAGCAGCAGCGACGAAGCAGCAGCGACGAAGCAGCAGCGACGAAGCAGCAGCGACGAAGCAGCAGCGACGAAGCAGCAGCAACTACGCCGCGTTTCGCGCAAGCTGATCGAGGTGCGAGCCACCATTCAACAGGCGAAGCGAACCATGCCCATGCAAGTCGATTGGAGCGGAGTCTATCCGGCCGTCCCAACTCAGTTTAAAGACGATTTCTCACTCGACATCCCCGCGACTCGATCCCACGTCGAAGCGTTGCTCGATAACGGCATCCATGGTTTGGTGATGCTGGGTACGATCGGTGAAAACTGTTCGCTGTCAATCGAGGAGAAAGTGGAAGTCCTGAAGATGACAGTGGAAGTGGCCAAGGGCCGCGTCCCCGTACTCAACGGAGTGGCTGAATTCACCACCAAGGGCGCCTGCGAAACCGCCAAGCGAGCTGAAGAAGTCGGTGTCGATGGCCTGATGGTCATGCCCGGCATGGTCTACAACTCCGACGGCCGCGAAACCGTCAATCATTTCCGCACAGTCGCCAACTCGACCAAACTTCCCATCATGTGCTACAACAATCCGCCCGTTTACCGAGTGGATATTACTCCGGAAATGTTTCAGGAAATGTCCGATGTCGACAACATCGTCTGCATCAAAGAGGCGTCCGGCGACGTGCGACGCATCACCGACCTGTTCAATGCCCTCGGCGACCGCTACATCATCTTCTCCGGACTCGATGACGTCGCGCTCGAGAGTATTATGCTCGGTTGCACTGGCTGGATATCCGGCTTGGTCGACGCGTTCCCCCGCGAGAATCGCCTGATGTGGGACGCCGCCATGGCCAATGACTACGCCAAAGCACTGGCCATCTACCGTTGGTATATGCCCATGCTGCACTTCGACAGTCACCCTAAACTAGTGCAGTACATCAAGATTACTTGTGCCGAACTCGGTTACGGAACCGAAACGGTCCGCGCGCCACGCCTGCCGCTCGTCGGCGAAGAGCGCGAAAGTATCCTCAAGATCGTCCGCGACAGCGTCGCAACGCGACCCGCTCCTTAGCGCTGAAAACGGTAACTGCTCCGCAACATCGAGATAGCCAAATGTAATCTGATGAATCCTGCGGGGACTGCAATCTCCTGTCGTACTGGGGCGGTCGTGACAAGTTTTACTTCCAGAACGTCTGCTCGACCTCGCGAGAAATCGTTACGTGTCGTGGCAGCCATGTGCATCGTCGCAATTTGCGGCTGCGGCGGTTCACCCACCGCTCCCGAGGTTGTTGGCCCCGCTACAGTCGAACGCGAAAAAGCAGCATGTGCTTTCGATGTCCACTGGCCGCCCAAAGACTTAACTCGGTCGACCACGCAAGCCACCTCGCCATTGTTACTTGGTCGTTTGTCAATTAGTGAAGTAAGCGGCGCGGAGAAGAACGACGTCCGAATTAGCGTCGCGCTCGCGCGTCCCGATAGCGAAGCCGATCGCCTGCGATGGAATGACGACCTCGCATTCCCCGAATACTCTTGGATGGCAAAAGTGCGAGTCCGGGACCTCGGAGGAAAATGGATTTGGCCCAATCTCCCGTATCTTCTTCGCGCTCATGGTACCGCAAGAATCGAAAGATACGGGGGAGTTGATCCGACGAAGGGCGTCGACAACGACTTCGCTGCAGTCTTGATTCGCCCGCTCGATGACAAATCGGTTCAGCCAATGGTGTCGGCGGAATGGTATGGTCAGCAAGTCATCGCCGCTGGAGAAACCGACAGGCGCTCCATCGTACACGTTGCTCGTTCAGACGATTTTGTCCTTCACATCCCCAATAAACAGACGCCGGTTGAAGCAGCGATTCCGAAATCGTTTGGGGTCTGGCTAATCTATGCAGACATCATGGACGCCGACATGCCTCGCAGCTGGCCTCGCCAAGGCGAATACAACGGGGGCATCCTGGCATATTTTGAAATTCATGGTTCGCGACACTCAAATGGCGATCTCGAATTCGCCGTTGAACAATTGACGCCGAAATCAGCAACGGGCTTCGATTGGGAGCAGTGGTCGACCGAACCCGCGCCGCTTATTAAGAATTTGCGGTACGGGTTTGACTGAACGGGTTTGACGGAACGGGTTTTGACGGAACGGGTTTGACTGAACGGGTTTGACGGAACGGACTTTCCCAAGAATTACGCGTCTATCCGCCACTCGCTTTGAAAGCGCAACCGGCGCCGACGAGATCGCTAAGCGCCATTCCGATGGACTTGAACAAGGTAATCTCTTGGTCGTTGGTGCGGAGCGGAACCGTGCCGGCGCACATTTCCGTCAATTCGCCGACGACATGTTCCTTAGTCAAGACGCCTTCGGAAATTGGAACGAGCACTTCACCTGCTTCTTTGAAGCAATTAACGCGACTGTCCGCAAATACCTTTGACTTGAGCACCAAGGCGGTATC
>JBLHLE010000584.1:0-5416 GCA_047620805.1 Pirellulaceae bacterium | reverse complement strand
ACATTTTGGATTCCGGCGACACGGCGGTCGGAAACTGAAATTCGACGCGTTGCGAAGCTCCTCGCAACAGCGGCGTCGGATCTAAATGAACGATCCAACTTCGTTCCGATTGTGGGAACAGTCCTTCCGGCCCGTTGTGAAGGCGTTTCACTTGCAGGCCGCCTTCGTTTTCGACTTCCAGAATTGGGAGCGAATATTCGGACACCTTGAGAATTCGCTCGAGATCCGGCAACAGTCCGTCGGCCGTTGCACTCACATTGATCTTCAGCAGGTTTGCGGACAACTCGCGGCTGTCGACGATCTGTGTCACCGATACGTTGCCAACAGGACGTTCAATGGACGCATCGGTGGCGATTTCGATTTGAAGAGGGTTCGACGGGACGGGAATCACGACCTTTCCCTCGCGATCGAAGAAGTCCAGTTGGATCTCCAACGCCGGCACACGATCGACAGTGGCGTCCTTCGTCGCGAGCAGCAGATAACACAATGGCGTTTCTTGCCAGACTTGATCTGTACTCGCAAACGCTGCTCCCTTGGCCGCTGAAATCTCCCGGATGCCGTCGGCCGGATTCGCAAAGATGATTGAACGAATGTCAAAGAAATTACCCAGCGTCAGCCGCAGAGCCTCTTCGAAACGGTCGCGGTAAAATGGCTTCTCGACAACGTTTCGCCCGGATACGGTCTTTTGCACCTGATTCTGAAGGTACATGCCAAAACCGCCACTCTCGCGAGCGATGTCGGCCGTATGCACCAGGCTAACGAACACACCGAACTCACCGCTGGGGTGTATCCGGTCGCTGCCGTGGATTCGAGTCTCGAGCCGAATCTCCTGCAGCAGCGAGTCGTAGTATTTGATCTTCTCCTCAGCTGGATAGATCGTAGACTGGCCTCCGCTGACCTTCACAGCGCTGGAAAGATAACGATACTTCATTTCCGCCGCGATGCGGTTGGCTTCGATGTTGTCGGCGACCATCGTCGAAAAGAGCTGCAGGTGGACTTCGCTCGCTCCGTCTGGCAGATCGAGCATTGCCTGCCGCAATTCCTGCAGCCCTTTGTGAGTGACTCCTTTCCGAAGATTAACGCCGCCATCGTGGGTGATTCCCAGCAAACTATAAAACCAGGAGCGAAATAGCGTCAGGTCAAAGTCTTCGCGAGGCAGATTCGGCACGAGGGAGGCGTACGCAGCGGCGCCCGCTCGAAAATGTGTCTGTGCCTGTTCAGTGCGTTGCAGGTATTCAGCAAAGCGGTCCCCGCGGTCTTCGGTCGCGACGCTTTGGAAGTACGCGAATTCCGCCCAGTCGGCGAATAGCGAACCAGCCGCGCTCTCCATGCGTGACGTATCCTCCTGCGACTTCAACCAATCGGTTGCAATCGTCGTTGCTTCTCCGTAGCCATCGTCGACCATGTGGAAGATGTCCGCCGTGTTTCGTCGAGTCGCCGCGTTGCTCTGCACCGACAGTTCGCGCCATTGCAACGCCAGTTTGTCGCGCATTTTTTCGACGAGTCGGACAGCGAAACTCGGAGGAATCTTTTTCAGTGGTCCAAACACCTTGACCATGTGCTCGCGCGTGTAGATCTCCGCTCGGCTGTGGCAATAATCGAATGCCTGCACGAGGTGCTCTTCTGCAAGCAACGCTCGGGTCGGTTTGTCTAGCGATTTGAGCAACTCGCCCAGTTGAGCTAGTGCGGTCTCCTGCTGAGCCCGGGTCAGAACGATGACCTGTTTATCGACGTTGTACTTTCTGAGGAGTGCCGGCGAGAGATTTGGATCGTGTCGCCGAGCCCAAATGTCGAGGTATTCGTTAGCCAATTCAATGGCCGCCGGAGTGTCCTCGAGTTGCAACGCGCGAAGCTGCGGCAGCGCCCGATCGATCTGTTCGGTGAATAGGATGAGCCGGGTCAAGGTGATTCGAACAAAGGCCGCAAGCTGTGGCGAGACGGCGTCCAGCCACTTTCCGCGCGGAGCACTCGCGATCATTTGCTCGACGCTGACGTGTGGATAGCGCACTCGATTTTCGTCGGTTGTGTTCCGCCAATTGGGATACATTTTGTGAGAATTTCGAGCTTCAGTAACCCAATTATTGGCGGCGTGACTGGCGATCGTCGGCCACGATTGGTCATCAAATGTTTGCGAGTCTTCGAGCAGCCGCATCGCGAGGAATTGAATCTCCAAATGGACGGCCCGAGCATCGATATCCACTTCTCGCCCTGCAACAGCGGTCTGCTGGCCAATCATCGCGATGACTCGGGCGCCCATCTCCGGGCGATCAGTATCAGCCAAAATCGCACGCAGCTGTTTTTCCACAACTTGCGGTGTGCTGTCGATAAACCACCGGTGAAGAATGATGAGTTGGGCGTCGCGGGCTGCGGGATCATTTAGGCTGTCGCGGAGTGCAGCGATTCGCGTCGGCCAGTCCCGTTCGACGATGACTGGCGATTGATCCGGCTTCAAAGTGAGTGCCTGAAGTTCGCTTTCCGTCATACCAAAGACCTGCGCTTCGGCATGAAGATCGGCACGAGCAAGGACGCGAGCGGTCAGGCGACGGCGATCTTCGTTCGCGCCACCGAGTCGAGTGGTGCCGCGCTGGAGAAGCTTCATTAACTCAGTCCGCGACTCGGTTTCACGCATCGCGTTGCGCAACATGTCGCCAGTCAAATGGATCTGCCGCTCATTCAGTTCCTCGAGGGACGCATCGGCCAGCCCGATAACATCTGCAGGCAGCATCGTCGCTTTAGGATTTGCATAGGCGATGTCAGAGCAGAGTTTTGTATGGATCCGTTCCGCAGCCACAGGTTCGAACTGCTTGAGGAATTCGCCAATTGCAGACCAGTTTCCAGCCCGCACCCAATGCTGCAATCGCGTTGGCTCGTCCCATTCTGGATCGTTCGGAGTCGCCGCGGCCAGGAATGCCTGTTCCGCCAGTCGGGTGTATTTCGGTCGGACAATCGGCTCGATGTCTTTGCGTAACGGCACCTCATCCGCTGGCGCATCCTGAGCATGAATTTGAGACGCGCTGACGGAAAAAATCGCGAGCAACAGGGCGAGTCGTGCCAAGTGAGTGTATTGAATCATATGCGTACAGAATTTGGTTAAGAGGGTGGTCAGTGAATTGCAAAACGGTTAGCTGTGTGGACTGCTTCTGTCAAGAACCGAGGTCGAGTTCATTTGCCACCGGATCGGGCAGATCTGCTGTCGGTGGTCGAGGCCGAGCGTCGGGTGGTGGAGGCGGGCCCCCGCTGCCAGCTCCGCTGGGCGGAGTGGTTAGCGGACTCAATACGGTGTTCAAGCCAGCAGTTGCCGAGCCGGCGGCCGAAGCGGCAGCAGACGGTGGCACCGGGCTGTTGAACGACTTGATAACGACCTCCAGGTTCTGACGGTCAAGATGATTGCGATTGCCATCGGTGTGCTCGGCCAGGAAGCGGAAATTCTGTCGCGACAATTCCCAGTGACGGCGCCAAACGTCTTTTTCCGCCGCTTCCAGTCGGAGCGCTACCATCGCTTGAAAATGCACCCGTCCGAGGAAATCGCGGACATCATAGGCGAGTGGCGATTGCGGTCCGTGCTCGCTTTCAACATCGGCGATTAGGATGTTGAGACTGTCAATTGTTTCGGCCAGTCGTCCTAGTTGAAAGTGGCCGCGAATCTGTGCCAGACGCAACTGGTCTCGGGCGGCCGCCAGTTTGGTGGATTGTAGTTGGGCGGATGGCTCATCCGCCGCTGGTAGTGTCACGAGCGCTTCGGCGTAAGCTTCAATGGCCTCTTCGTAGTGACCAGCTGCTTCAAGTTTCCGTGCAGTTGTAAGGTGTGCCTGAGCTTGACGAAACGCCAAAGCATCCTGTCCGGGACCAAAGTGGTAACTCAACAGCGCAATCGGAATCAGCAACCAAGCCAACACGAACCATTTCTTCATTAGTGATCCCCCGTTTTCTGCGGTGACCCGGGCGCGATGAGTTCGCGGTGTGGATGCCAGACGCATCCAAAGTATTGCAGCAGCACCGGAAGCAATCCGAGAACAGCTGCCCCCAACGCGATCGCGATTCGAGCGATATCTTTTACCTGCAGGCCAGCAGCTGGCGGCGGAGGAGGCACTCGCGCCAGATCGGCGAGCGCTTCGGTCGACATGTGACGGCGATTGACGTTGTGATAATTGCCGCCAACTTCGACCGCCAGACGCCTCAACACTGCAGCCTGTTGCCTTGATTCGTGTCCGCCGATACGAGTGCTTACCAACGGATCACCGACAGCCAAAATCTCGACCTTGCGAATCGATCGAGGTAGTTTCGGAATCTGATTGAAGTCGACGGTGTCTCCATCGGTGCAGAGAAACATCGTAGTGCTGGCGGGCGGCCAGTCTTTCGCCAATTCGCCGGCGACTTCCAACCCGTCCAGCAGCCGCGTCTCACCCGGCTCAAATGACCACACCAATGGCAAATTGTCGAGAATATTGCGAACGACGTTCGTGTCCGTCGCATCGACCACAACGGGTCTTGCCGACGTAAAGAACACAACAACACTGAAGCGTGTCCGACTCAACGCTATCCGCGCGAGGACGCCTTCGACAACTTCCATCACGCGATCCCGACGACGTACCTTCTGGTAGGCACCTGCGTCTTCGGCATTCATACTCGGTGACACATCCAACACGAGAATGACTCGTTGGGTATCCGCCGGATCGGCTGATTCCTGTTGCTCGCTTTCACCACTGTTCGAGGCGAGTACGTCGGGTTCCAGGAAAGCCAGAATCATCAATCCCCACGCCAGCAGCCCGCACGACACTACTCGCAACCCTGGCACGCTCCGGGTCCACACGCGAGGTCCTCCAACTGGCCCGAACGCCAGCCGCCCCATCGTCCGCATCCGGCGAACGTGCCAATACTCAGCCAGCGCTGTAAGCAGCGCGACCAAGACGGCAACTAGCATCGCGAGAGAATGTGAGTCCATAGAGATTGGTAAGTCAGGAGGGTGATTCGATCGTGGAGCGGTGGATGCTCGTATAGGTGGCGGGAGATTGCAATCGGCGAGGAGTTTGTTTGCAACCGCAAGGCGATACTTCTGTGCAGCCAGTTAGAATAACAACGTGAAAGCGGATCCGCCAGTTAATACCAGTTAACAGAACTGGAATAAGAACAATGTTGCCAGCTAGTACGTGCGGCTCATGAGGATGAGCAATGTTACACTCGGTCCAGGGCGCCGTATTCGCATACAACATTGGATGACCAACCGATGTTTGTGACGTTTGTGACTCCGCTCACGCCAAAATGGGCTCGACGACTTTGCCGAGTACATCGGTCAGCCGGTAGTAGTGCCCTTGATGCTTGAAGGTGAGGCGTTTGTGGTCGATGCCCATGCAGTGCAGCAAGGTAGCTTGCAAATCGTCTACATGCAAGCCGTCGCGGGCGACCAAACGGCACGTCG
>JBLHLE010000583.1:0-5423 GCA_047620805.1 Pirellulaceae bacterium | reverse complement strand
CCATGAATTTTCCGCCCTATCTCGCCAGTTTGGTCGTTTCCGAGGACTTGCTCACCGCAGGTTTGGGACGGCAGTCACAGTTTGTTCAGGGCGTATTCCATACGCTGCGTCCGTACGGAGGTGTAGCGTGTCTTCAATTGTCGGCGGACGAACACGGCGCATTTGCGGCGAACGTGACAGAATCGAAGCTATCGCGAGGCGAGCTTAAACGCGATGCTCAATTGACGACGCTCGCGCGCGTCGGAGCACTGGCTGGCTCGGCTGACTGGACTCACGAATATGGCGATCCCGCCAACACATTGATGTCCCGAGATAAGTTGGTCAAGGCGCCGCTTGGTTTGCTGTGGTTCGGCGGGCCATCGTCCGATGGAAGCCTGTTCTTCGATCGTCACAAATGGGGCCCGAGCATGGCTGTGATTGAAGGCCGTATGTTCATCCAAGGACCTGAAGTATTTACGGCAGTCGACGTTTATACTGGCCGAATTCTTTGGCAAAACAAAATCGTCTCTGGACTCTCGCCCGGTCGACGGGCCAATTGGGAGGCTACTGGTTTTCACTTCGTCGCAGAAAAAGATGCCATCTACCTCGCATTCCCAGATGAGTGTGTCCAACTCGATCCGGCAACAGGTAAAGAAGTCGGAACTTTCGCTCTTCCTGAGGAAGGAGACCAGTGGGGACGGATTCGGATATGGAAAGATCAAATGATCGTCCCGGTCTTCCGCAAAGTGGCAGGAGAGAAATCACTTGTTCCGTCGAAACTTATCTGTCTCGATCGTCACACGGGCAAAGTCGCTTGGACTCAAGAGTCCGAACGCGGTTTTCCAATGCTCGCGATCGGCGGGAATACCGTGTTTTGCTACGAAGGAGCACTTCGCGGTTTGTATATCGGTGCGGACAAGCGACGCAAGGGAGGTATCCCTGAGGCCGATGAGTTCTTGTACATCAAGGCCTACGACGTGAACAGCGGTCAAGAATTGTGGAGTAATTCGACAGATCAAATCGCGACTTGGCTCGCCTATTCAGAAGAACATGATGTCTTGTTGACATCCAATAAAGCGGGCATCCGAGCGCAACAGGGGAAGGACGGCGACGAACTCTGGACCAAGCAGGCGACTGGCAACGGCTTCCGTGGTCACCCCGAGAACTACTGGGACAAGGTCATAATTTGGAACGATCGGCTAATTGATCAACGAGGTCCAGGTCGCTCGTATAGCTTGCTTACCGGCGAGTCCATGGTTCGCAAAGACCCGATCACTGGACAAACCGTCCCTTGGGAATTTACGAAGTCGGGCCACCATTGTAACTACGCGATCGCCAGCGAACACTTGATGACGTTTCGAGCTGCCTCGGCGGGATTCTGTGATCTGGAAACCGGCGGAACGGGACGACTCGTCGGGTTCCGCACCGGGTGTCGCAACAGTTTGATTCCAGCCAACGGCGTTATGAACGCACCGAACTTTGCCTTCGGATGTAGTTGCAGCTATTCAATTTTTACCTCGCTCGCATTAGTCAATGTTCCCGAAGCAAACATGTGGACCTACGGCGCGTACCAAAAACGAGAGGGACGAGTTGAACGTCTAGGAATTAACTTCGGCGCCGAAGGCGATCGCAAGGCCGCAAGCGGCACAATGTGGTTGGACTATCCAAACGTTGGCGGCACTTCCCCAGAACTGACCCTGCAGATCGGCACTAGTAAGCCCAAATCGTTTCGCTTGCACTCCGCTCAAATCAAGGGCGACGGCCTGAAATGGGTCGCGGCGTCCGGATTGCAGGGCGTCCGCTCCGTCAAGATTCCGTTGTTCAGCGGCACCGCACCTGCAGAAATTGGCAGGCAACAATACCGGGTACGATTGTACTTTGCCGAACCGAACAACATTGCCGTCGGCGAGAACGTCTTTGACGTGCTCGTAGACGGTCAGTCCACCCTCTCAAACTTCGATATCGTTAGCGCGGCTGGCGGAGCGAAATCGATGATCGTCAAGGACGTCGTTGTGGAGACAGATAGCGGCGTCCTCACAATTACGTTCGAACCCAAAAGCGGTGAGACGCTCGTTAGTGGCATCGAACTGATCGCCATAAAGTAGTGTTGTTCGATGTGTTTGCTTCGATGTGTTTATTGCGTTGTGTTTATTGCGTTGTGTTTATTGCGTTGTGATCGTTGCACCAATATTTGAGTAGCGAATTGTAAACCGCGTACCATCGGAAGCGATCACCATATTGTCGGCGTTCGCAAACGTCCCGATGGCTTGATAGGCGTCGAGCAACGGGTAGGTTGTTCCACGTTTTGGCTTGAACCCTTCTCCGCAGGTGATAACGAGTTGTCCGGCGAGCGTTGCGAGACCATCGATGCGAAGCGGTGCCTTCTGGCTGCCATCGATGAAGAGGTTGAGTGTACCGTCGGCTGACTGATGATAGTCTTTGGTGACGCTAAGTTGCGCGGCAGTGGAGCGGTTAATGACTACCGAACCGTCGTTATAGATGCTGGCCGCGATTGTACCGCCACCTGTGAACTTCCCACCCGCGCGAATGTCGATCCAGCGTAGCGAGGAAATGGTACCACCCATTACCACGAGATTTCCTCGAGCGGAAATGCGGATTTCATTGCGGCCGGTGAGATTGACGTTTGGACCGAGTAGAAGTGATTGGCTGACGTTTTCCTCCAAGTTCCCTTTGATTTCGAGGCCAAGGAATTCCAGGTCGGCGTTGGCGCGAGCGGTGTTTGGATTGTCGCTGGAGTTTTCGAGACGTGCCGTCCACGACAGCTGTGGGCCGCCGGCGTCGGTGGTGTAGGTTACACCAGCATTTGCATAGGTGTAGTCGGACCAGTTGTCTGGCGAGTTTGCGCTGCCGCCGTCCTTGCCCGTCCAGTGGTGATAGGTATTGGCGAATCCACGTGGTTCGTCGACGCGTTCGCCCATTAGCAGAGTGTGCAGCTCCTTGACGATGTCCGGGTGCTGAGAGGCGATGTCGTTTTGTTCCGAGCGATCGGCGGCGAGGTCGAACAGTTGTGGTTTAGAATTTCTGGATCGAACGAGTTTGTAATTGCCACGAATGATGGACTGCCCGTTGCCAGCTTCGTGAATGACAAACTCTCGTTGGCGTTGGTGACCGCGATCGAGGAGTCTCGGAGCGATTGAAACACCGTCGAGTCCGACGGGGGTCGCGACGCCAGCTAGTTCACAGAATGTCGGCATGAGGTCGCTGACATCGACAACCATGTTGGAAGTGGTACCGGCCTTGAGTGCCGATTCGTTGTTGATTTTGGCCGGCCAACGCATGACCAGCGGCACGCGAATCCCACCTTCTTGGATACTGCCTTTGTTCCCTCGAAGTCCTCCATTGGCGTCGAGTTCGTCGTTGTTCTTGCCGCCCGGGCCGCCGTTGTCGGATTGAAAGATGACCAGCGTGTTGGCAGCGACGGAGTCTGCTGTATCGCCGTCGTTGTTGGGATCTTCGAGTGCCGCGAGTATGTTGCCGAAATGCGCGTCGATGCGGGTTACCATGGCGGCCCACTGTCGAGTCTGATTGGCAAGTTTCGCGAAACGCGAGTCGTCGACATAGGCTTTGTCCCAGTTCGGAAGAGACGAGATCTCGCCAAATGGTGCGTGGGGGATTTGAACGGCTAGAAGACCAAAAAAGGGATCGCCCGACTTGTTGTAGTTTTGACCTTGAGCACGCACGAAATCGAGCGCCGCGAAAGCGTACGCGTCGTCGCAATAGGCCGTCTGCGGATAGTTGGCGTGGTCTTGAAGAGCGGGCGTCGCTGGGTAGTTCTTCTTGTTCTGATAGCGGGCCAGAGAATTGGGAACTAGCTCTAAGCCGCCCACAGCATCTGGTGCAGCTGGAGCCCTCCAAAGTGTTGGCTGAAAGAAAGTATGTGCGCGAACGTGATGGAGTTCCGCAAGCACATGTTGGTATCCGTGAGAGGTGGGAAGAGTCTGAACATTTTCGATGACAGGATTCACTTGGTCTTTGGAGCCTCCGTAGCCCCATTTGCCCCAATAGCCCGTAACGTAACCGGCACCCGAAAGCGCGTCGCCCATCAGTACATCATCGGAACGCATCGCCTTCTTGGCATTGTTGGGGTCGTTTCGATCGGCGAAGGTGTGCCCCTGATGAAAGCCAGATTGCTGGGACGAACGGGCCGGCGAGCAGACTGTGCAGCCGTAACTGCGAGCGAAGTTTACGCCTTCGGCGGCGAGCTTGTCGAGGTTGGGAGTGCGGACATACGGCAACTTGTTTGATTTCCGTTTTGCCTGGCCATTGGGGCCAATCGAGCCCCAGCCCATATCGTCGACGTAGAGGTACAGAATGTTAGGCCGGTCTGCTGTTTCTGCGGCGCTGACAGGCTGCGGTGACGAAGCGAGAGTGAGCGACACGAGGAATACGGATAGGAGTAGGCGGGAAGTGTTCATATTGTTCATGCCTGAGAGTAGCGAGTAAATAGCGAGTCAGAATGAGCGGTAGCAAGGGTACGCAAAGTCAGCTGCCGACTGCGCGATTTTCCGATTGTAGCCTCTATCAGAAACGCATTCCAGGTTCGTCACCAGGTCTCACAGTTACTAAAACCGTTTCAACCGGACAGCGCTGCTGAATCAACCGCGGTGCTAGGGGTCGTGTTGCTTGACAGAGCCCGTTTGTTCTTGACTCGGGATGTGCCTCGACGTAGTTTTTCCAAGTTTCCATAATCTCAAATCTCACGATTCTAGTCGGTGAAGACGCGAACAGGGCGGCAGCGATGGTATTCAGTTCCAAATTATTCTTAATGTGGTTTCTTCCGACACTTCTCGGTGAACACCACCAAAATCTTGGTCGCAAAGTGGGTTTGACGCTGTAAATGCCGGACTATTTACGACTGGCGTATGGCCTGATTGCAGGGTTGATTCTGAAGCCGGGAATCCAAGTACAGTTTGGCCCCGCTATTTGCTGGCATTCCCGAAAAGACCGCCACGCAAAAGTGGTGGAGTTCACCGAGAAGTGTCAAAAACAACACCATTTTTAGTCTCCTCAATTTAGTTCAATTTGGCCACCGTCGCTATCTCTTTTGACGTTAATAATTCGCCACAAATGTCGGCCAAAGTGGGGTTTTTGAAACAAGGCTTGCTGAAACGACCGATCGGCTGGGCAGGTTGCTAACTCGCAATGGTCATTTTCCCTTGCCCTGCCAGTGAATGGTCATTTCCCCTTGCCCTGCCAGCGAGAGGATAGGATTGTGAAGACTTCACCTAACTCCTTTACACAACTGAATTTCTTCAACCGAACTCGGCAACTGTTAATTCTGGTCATCCCTAATTGGACCCAACGGGAACGGCCTCGATTCTGCCCCCTTTTCGGGCCATTCGTCGCGACAACTCTATTTACGCCATGATATAATCAGCGGTTCGCACAGCTTGGCGACTAGAGAAAACCGAAATCAGTAGGTA
>JBLHLE010000582.1:0-5423 GCA_047620805.1 Pirellulaceae bacterium | reverse complement strand
AATTCTAAGCCCCCAACCAATAGCGTACGCCCGTTAGCTCAAGCCCGTTAGAGCGCCATCGCCACATTGATTCGGATTGCCGAAGCTGTCTACGGGATAGCCCATCGCTTCGGTAAAACTCATTAATAATCGGTTGTGTGCGACAGATTGATAGTCCATTGATCTGCCCATCTTGAAACCAAGACCACCGCCGACCAAGACGAAGGGAATATTGTTGCGAGTGTGGCTATTGCCCTTGCCGAGCTCATTTGTCCAGACGATCGTCGTGTTGTCGAGCATCGAACCTTCGCCACCGGGCTCGGGCGTCTCTGCCAGTCGTTTCGCCAAGTACGCCACTTGCTCGCAATACCACGTATTAATCTTGATCAGCTTTTCGTAGGCCTCCGCGTTGCTGTCTGGCTCGTGCGACAGTCCGTGATGGCCATCGTCGATACCAAGCCACTTCATCCTCGGCTGGCCAACGCTGTTGGTAATCTGAAATGTTGCAATGCGGGCAAAATCGCCAACGAAGCTATTCACCAGCAAGTCCAATTGCATGCGAGTCAGCAACGGCATGTTGTCGTTCTGTTCTTCCACGTTCGGTGGCAATTGAGGAACAGCATGACTATTATCCGAGTTACCTTTGAATGCGATTTCCGACTGCAGTTCTTTTTCGACTTCCCGCACCATCTCGACGTGGCTCTGCAACAACCGTCGATCTTCGCTGCTAATCAGTTTTTCAACTTTACGGAAGTCGGCAACTAAGTCGTCTAGCACGCTCGCCAATAACTGTCGATTCTTCTTCTGACCGTACAATTTGCCGAACAGTTGATAAGGGTTGTCGATAGGTGCCACTGGTTGATTCGCACCAGAATACGACCAGCGCGTCCAGGTGTCGGCGCGATCGGGAACCATAACTCCCAACTCCAACGATCCAAAGCGAGTTTGAGTTTCCGCATTGGCCTGCAATTTGTTTTTGAGGAATTGATCGACGGAAATACCTTTCGACCAGCCGGCGGGAGTATCGGAACCACCTTGAATATCACCGGGGAATAATTCGATGCCGGTGAGCAAACATCCGATTCCTCGCATGTGACCATCTCCATCGCCACGGATGCGATTGCAAATGCCATGCAACGTCAGCGTCTGATCTCGGTAGTCGGCAAGAGGTTTGAGAATGCGTTTCAGCTCGAAATCTTCGCCAATTTTAGTGGGCCAAAAATGGTCGGGAATTACTCCGTTGGGACTAAAAACGAAAACCAAGCGTTGCTTACGAGGCGACTTCGTTTCCGCACCTAAGCTCAAACTCGGCAAGCCGAGCATCAAGTTCGCGGCGGCAGCGCTGATACCTGTCTTGATCAGGAATTCGCGGCGATTCGATTGGTCTTGCATTTCCTTATCCCCAATTAGTTCGGCGATAACATTGATTGCGTTGTTTTTTTTTGCGGCCGGGATTATGTTCCCGTTTCCTGCATTGCCGCAACCACTGCTATCTCTATTACAAGTTTTCTAATATTAAAACCACTCTCTTTAAATATACGAGTCAATTCATCGAGAGTATTTTCGCCGTAGGCGGCGGGTGGTTGCTTGACAAAATACTGAAAGGCTCTGTGCACAAAAGCTCGATGAGCATCTTCGCTATTGGTCAAAAAATCCGCCAACTCACGAGGTCCGTTCAGTGCTACGCTTTTGTCATCTCGCGTAGTATAGCTGCCTTTGGCATCGATCTCACGCTCCTTTTCCTTAAGTCGATATCGCCCCACCGCGTCGAAATTCTCCAACGTAAACCCCAAACCATTGATTTTCTGGTGGCAAACCTGGCAATTTTTCTCACCCGTCTGCAATTCGACTCGTTGTCGCGTCGTTAGCGCGGGATGCAATTCCGCAGAGAAGGGGGTGAAAGCGGCGTTCGGCGGCCGTAAAGTCCGCCCCAACACATACCGGATCAAGAACACACCGCGGTGAATTGGCGAGGACGTTTCCGGATACGCCAAGCCACTCATCAAGTAAGGATGGGACAACACACCAGCGCGGGTTTCGCGATCTGCAACACTCTTACGCAACCCCTCGCCTTGCTCCGCGGGCTGCCATTTCTCGCCGTAAAAACTAGCCAGCTTTGGCGTCGTGTAAGTCCAATCCGCTTGTATGAGTTGGCGATAGTCACTGGCCTCGCTCCATACAACGTCGTCGACAAATGCGACCAGCGACTGCTTCAAATCCATCACCAATTCGCCGTCGAAACCTGGATACGTTTCGTTGTTTTTGCCGATCTCTTCAAAATGTCCCAAGTTCATCCACTCGAACAGCAGCTGCCGAATCTTACCTTCAAAGCGATAGTCGTTCGCCATCTTTTGAGCGGCGGCGCGAATTTGCGGCTCCTTGTCCAACTGTTTCGCTTTCGCCTGGCTTACGAGCCACGAGTCACTAGGTAGCGAGTCGAACAAAATGAGGGCCAACTGATTCGCAACCCGTTGGGAGGCGGAGCGGTCTCGATCCAGCGCGGGATAAAGAAACCGCGGAGACTTTAAGGTGATCAATACGACGCGTTTAATGGCCTCGCTATCGTCCTTAGTCGCGTCGATCTGTTGCTGAATATAAAGCTGTCTTAGCTCGTCGTCGAGCGGGCCGCGAAATGCAGTTTCGACGAAATCTACAAGAAACTTCTTCAAGACATCGCGCGTCTCGCCGGACTTGTTCGAGCGTCGGTAAGCCGGCCACAACTCATCAGCCGCGACTTGCCCAAACTCGATTGCCGCATTCGTCGTCGACTCATCCCACTCACGGCTCACATTAATGCCGCGAGAATAGCCGTAACTGCGATCGTCGGGTGGCAGCATTGTCTGAAGTGCAAATGTGGAAGGAGCATTCTCCGGGATCAAATTTCGAGTTGGAATGATCTGTTCCGCTCCACCCGGCGGCACCCACGACAACGAAACTCTCACAGGTGGCTGCTTCGTTTTGCGTTTCCGCTGGTAGGCTTCAATCTTGATCGGGTAAACTCGACCACTCGTTAACGCAATCATTCGTCGAAACTCAGTCTGATCGCCAGACTGAACGTGGTTGTTGATGAACTTCTGGTCCGTACTCCCAAAGGAACAAATGAACGCACAAGTGCTGCGGATGACTATTTCGTAGCGACCCGATTCACTCGGCTTAACCGATCCGAACCATTGGATGGAATATTCTTTTGCGTTGATATTCTCGCCGGGACTTGCTTCCCCGAAATCAAAATCAATCGTTGAGTCGACGCGTTCAATGCGACGTTTATCGCGCCGCGGTCGCGCGTCATCGAAGTACTCGGCTTGCAAGCCACCCGACTCTTTGCGATTCGCCACCCAAGAGTAATGCCCATATAAGTCGGCTAAACTTTGTCGAAGCTGTTCGGCAGTTAGCCGCGTAAGCCTCTTCCGAGGAATACTATTCGCCGCGCGAGCACTCTCGCTGTAGAACGAGTGATAGATGTACGTCGCCACCGCAATGGCATCGCCATCGACGCATTCTTCCGGCTCTTCTTCCGGCATCGTCTCGTGAATTACTTTCGTCAATTCCGAAATCGTGGCGTCGCCAACAAGCGGATCCTCATGACCGTCCTTGACTCCTTCGCCCTTCGCTCCATGACACGAAACGCACTTCTGCGAAAAGACCTGTTGGCCAAGCTGCATCACTTTCGCGCGAGCCGCTTGTTCCTTCGTAGCGGCCTGGTCGATTGCATCATCGCCAAGCGAAACATTAACCGCGACGAAGAAAAATAGAGACAAGATCGGAACAGAAAGGAAACATAGCCGCGCGACTACGGCGACGGGACGAGAATTGAGGAATGTCGAGGTCATTAGGAAGGGCCTCTGTTCGACACGATCGAATTGTGGAGGGAGTTAAAGGTGGGAGCCGTTTCCGACCATGACACATTATAGCAAAAACCAATCCCACTTCCCATCGCAGTTGCTTGGCGAGCGGCAAGAAAGGCCACAGAGATAAAGGGTTAGGCGAAAAGATCGCAGAATTCCAACGGGTTAAACTAACGCTATTATTCGAAACGTAACGCCTTCGTTCCGCAAACAATTGAAAGCAACAACTCTCTCATCACGCCGTCTGATGCGATAGAATTCACTTCGACTATTCGACCCCGCTACCATTCGCCCCCGCTACCATTCGACCCCGCTATCAAAAGAGGTTACCAGTGCGCAATCCAATTTTCCTCTCCGCCTGTTTCCTGACAGCGATTGCAGCTGGGCTGCTCATCGCTGAGTCAAACTCACATGCGGACGACGTGGCGCAAGAACGCGAGAATAACTGGCCAGAGTTTCGCGGCCCACTTGGCGACGGAAACGCTTCCGCTGCCAAACCGCCCATCAAATGGAACGAGGACGAAGGGATACGTTGGAAGATTGACGTCCCAGGAGTTGGCAGTTCGACACCGATCGTTTGGAACGGCCGCATCTACCTCACTAGTTCACTGAAAACAGACAAGGTTGACGCCGCGCTTCCCAAAGCCGCCGACCAACCCGAGCGTAAATTTGGAATCACGTATCCCAATCAGTTCTATCAACTGTTGCTGCTGTGCTACGACGCGACGAACGGAAAAGAGATTTGGCGACAAACCGTCACCGAAGCAGTACCGCACCAAGGTCACCATCCCGATAACAACTTCGCATCCGCCACGCTGACCACCGACGGTAAACGGCTCTACGTGCCCTTCGCCTCCCTCGGATTCTATTGCTATTCATTGACGGGCGAATTTATTTGGAAACGCGAGTTGGGACAAGTCGACACGCGTCTCAGTTTTGGAGAAGCCTCCTCGCTAGTGGTGCACGATGGCAAAGTGTTGATCTGTCGAGACAATGAAGGCCAAAGCTATATGGTTGCCTTAAACAGTGAATCGGGAGAAACGATGTGGCGCGTCGACCGCGACGAGCCGAGCGCCTGGGCAACGCCGCTGATTGTCAAGAGAAAGGACAGAACTCACGTCGTGACTAACGGGAAGACTCGGATTCGCAGTTACGACCTCGGCGACGGCGCACTGCTTTGGGAATGTGGCGGGCAAGTCTCAAACGTCACCCCCTGCCCCGTCGCCGACGGCGACTTGGTGTTCTGCATGAGCGGATATCGCGGCAATTCGGCGCAAGCAATCAAGATCGACTCCAACGGTGACATCACAGGTGGCGAGCAAGTCGCTTGGTCGTTGAATCGATCTACACCCTACGTTCCGTCGCCCATCCTGCATCGCGGCTTGCTGTATTTCACGCAAACAAATTCCGGCATCCTCAACTGCGTCGACGCGGAGTCTGGAGAGTCTGTCATTGAACGGACTCGCATGGAGGGCATCTCCAATCTGTACGCATCGCCAGTCGCCGCCGACGGTCGCATCTACTTCGTTGGTCGTAGCGGCGCAACATTGGTGCTACAGCACGGCCGCGAGTTCAAAGTCCTGGCCCTGAATCAACTCG
>JBLHLE010000581.1:0-5430 GCA_047620805.1 Pirellulaceae bacterium | reverse complement strand
AGCAACATTATTCGCGACATCAGCAGCAGCTGTCGCAGCGTCATCTTCTCCGCTGGCGACCTCAGGTAAGATCATCGGAGAAGGCTCGACAAATGTCGTAATTGAATTTATTGGCGTTGGCAGATCGATGCGGCCCGTCAATGCTCCGTCCTCTAGTCTCCAAACGAGAATCGTGGCATCGAGGGCACTAGAGATTAAAACCGGTTTCGTTTTCGCAAAGCAGACGGAAGTTACTTCGCCAACATGACCAACTAACTTCTGAACAAGCGTGCCATCTGCGGCGTTCCAAATTGAAATGGAATTATCGGCGGCACCGATCGCAAAAAGTTTTCGATCGGGACTTACCGCGACCGCGCGTCCGGCAGCTGCCACATTCACGTCAAAACGATGCACATCTTTTGGGTAACGCCACAACTTCACCGTGCGAAATCCGCCGGAGGCCAGCAAATCGCCATTGCGACTGAAGCTCAGCGACTGAACGACATCCAAATGCGCCACTCCGGGCAGCTTATCCTTACTTTGCTCCTGCAATTTCGGATCGTTAAGTCGCGTGACCAACTGGCCCGTTGGGACGTGGTAAATCAGAATTTGATTTGCTCGGCCACACGCTGCGAATTGGCCGTCGGCAGTCACTGCAACCGTGTAGATCGGATGATCGCCTAGTGGCAAGGGCCGCCATTTCACAGGGGACAATAGATTGCCAGCACTCCCTTTTGCTCCCTGGTCGATCCACAGTTTTAACAGCCCGAGTTCCGCGGATGTAAGATTCTTCGCGGCGACATCATTTCCCGCGGGTGGCATGAGGGGCTCGACTTGATGTGCGGCGACCTTTAGCAAGAGGCTCTCCACCCCTTTGCCTGGTACGATCGCCGGACCGGTATCTCCCCCTTTCAACATCCCTGAGACCGATTCGAGGACCAAGTCTCCGTTCGCCTCGCTCGCGCTATGACACGCTAAGCAATTCTTTCGTAAAAGCGGCAGAATCTCATTATCAAAATTGATTGGCTCCGATCGATTGAGAGTTGCAATTGGAGTCTGGCAATAAATCGCCTGCAAGTTGAACAGGCAGACAAATGTTGCACAGATCGGGACAAACCAAATCCAATATGCGGATGTCCGAGTGTTCGATCGTGATAGCGAGGATTGTTCCATAACTGGCGCTCGGCGTTTCACTTTTGTGGTGGTGGTTCAACTGCGATCACGTTCAACTTGAAAGTTTGATCCTCAGTCAAGTTTTGTCCGTTGAGATTAAGCGTCGCCCGCACAGTAACCTCGTGCGTGCCTGGAGTGGCATTTGCTGCGGCGGTGACGATAAACTTGGCTTGCGTCTGCCCCGCTGCGATCGTCGCATTGGGCACGCTGAGACCCGTCACTCCAGTAGGGAGGACAGCGGCCACTGTAACATTTCCATTATAAGCTTGAAGACGGGCAATATTGATGGGCAATTCAACTTTTTCACCCTGTTTCAGCGGTGTAATTCCGGCTGGTGGAACTACTGTCACGGGGGCGTTGATGATCGACAAAACAACGGGGGAGGTGAATACGGCTACATTTAACTTTTTGGGTTTAGCTGCGTTAGCTGTATCCGTTGCCAACTTGTCGGTCTTGACCTTCAATGCCGTTGCTAACTTGGACATGTCAGCGGTTGCGAGAGCCAAGGCGTCTGACTTTTCCTGCGACTCCAACGCCAGCTTCTGCTGGGCCATTGCATCGACCAGAGTCTTCTGGGCGACTACGAGAGCATCTGCCGCTGCCTTGGCCTTCGTATTATTGTCGACCAATAACTTCTGGGCGTTATCGAGTGCCGTCTTCAAAGCCGCGTCGTCAGGATTCGCAGCTAAGTTCTTCTGTGCGGTGGCAACCTGTTCCGTCGTGGTCACGACGGCTGTCTGAGTTTGGGTGACAAGCAGTTCGGCTGCCGTCACCACGTCGGTTGCAGTCTTGGTAACAGCTGCCGCGTCGACTGCCATCTTGTCCGAAATGACTTTGGCATCCGCGGCAGCTTTTGCGGCGGCGGCCTGCTCGGCGGCAATCTTGTCGACTTCAACCTTCCGCTCCGCTGCCGCCTTCGCGGCTTCGGGGTTGTGTGAATAATCGACCTGCTCCGCGATTCCATCCAAATTGAATGAATAGCTGCCAGTAGGAGCCAGCGCGGCAAGTTTAACTTCGTACGTACCTGCGTTAACATTGGCAGCGATAGTCAAAGTTGGAGCTGTCACGTTCGCCGGCAAACCGCGAGGAAAGAGCGTAAGCTGACCTTTGAAAGTGCCAACTCGAGTGAACGGAACCTTCACTATCCCGCCGCGGGATGTATCCCAAACCTTACCTTCGCCGACTTCGATAGCAACTGGCTCCACCTCAGCTGAAACGGTTACAACTAATGTTTCAACCAGCCGCCCGTCAGTCGTGGGACGGGCGTTGTTATTGTTAACTCGCATCGGCAAAGGGTTAATTGCACTGGCCAAACGCGCATCCCTGACTAAATTCGTATTGCCACTGCTCGCCGATCCCTGGATGCGTATCGCTGCGAAACTCGGGGCCGCATTCGCGGCAGCGGAAAGAACAAGCGCAGTGCTATTACGCTCGGGCGCGGTAACTCCAGCAGGCAATCCCAGCGCCGCAACCTTAATCGCTCCGTCAAATCCATCTCTTCGAAAGGCGACCAGTCGAATCGCAACTTTTCCACCTTGTCGAAGCAAGACCGAGTCGTAGGAGTCTTCTGGAACGGCGACCAAACGAAAGTCTGGTAGCGGGCGACGGATCGCTAAGCGGTAAATGTGACGCGGATCGGCAACTAACGCATTCTGTTGGTCGCGCAATAAAACTCGGTAACGCCCAGTGGCTGGAGCGGCGAATTGAAAGAAGGGATCTTGGTTGCGAGTATCGAACTCGGGACCACTGTCCAACTGCCCAGAATTCGACTCGAACGCTATCTGCTTCGTTGTTGCAGGCTTATCGCCATCGGCCGGAATGATCTGTTCAACCAACATCGTCGGGTTCGTTTTGATTCCCGTACGTTGGGAAACCACCTCCAAGACAATTTGCTCTGCTTCAATGGCGTCGAATTGAAACCAATCACTGTCGCGACGTGGATAAAACTGCCCCATGATTTCGCAGGGGACTGTCACAAGTTGCGCTTGCGCCGGCAAACTATTTGGTTCGACTTCCAAAACTGGAGTTGTCGACGCTCTGCCAACGAATACTTGATTTGAAGCGCCAATCGGCGAGTTCACACTGTAAGCGACCCCATCGAGTCCCCCTCCGCCAGGCGCGACGAGACTTCCACCGACTGGTGTAACTCCGTTCGGTATTGCGATGTTTGCGACCATCTTCTCAAGCGGCCGGCCATCAGTCGCCAGTCCCGCGTTCTGGCCACCCGGCAGATTGCGACCGAAAATCGTAAACGAGCCGTTCCCAGCCACAGCCGCCGGCGGAAAGATGTAATCGATATGCGGCAACGCTCCAAGGGTAAACCGATACGAGAACCCCGGCCCGCCGCGATACGCCGAGTCGTACACACGAATCGAGTACGCCTGTCCGGCAGTCACATTGAAGTCTACCAGCGGATCAAAACTCTGACCGTCTCGACTGCTGCCAAGTTCACGGCCCGCGGCATCGAAAACAACGACCACTGCATCCATTTGCGAGTCCATTCGGCGGGCATAACAATCCAGAATCAATCGTCCGGAAGCCTTCGCCGTAAACGCATAATAATCGACATCGGCGGCTGCATTGAGTTGACCATTTACCGCACACGGCAGCTCTAGAGGTGTCGCCGTTTCAATATCTTGATTTGGTTCGGCCTCGAGGAACTCGGCCTGCTTGCTGATCAAAAACCGCCTGGGATTTGAAACCCCGTATTTTCCAATTGCACGGACGTCATGTCCACCTACTGGCACGTTTGCCGCGACCGTTACTTGAAATGCAAACGCGACCGGAACGGGACCTTTGTCGAACGGGCCCGGCTCAGCCATCTTTTGCTTAGCAACAATTCCAGCGTGCGAGAACAACAAAGATTCGACACCATCCAGATGCCGCCCGCTGATGGTGACGTCAAATGTTTGGCCCACGGCACCACCGGGAGGGAATACAGTACTCAATTGACTGGCGGGCAACTGTGCCGACGATTCACTGGGAATAAATACCCAGCTGACGCTCAGCGCCAAACAAGCAAATCCTAAACACGCCCACCCCGCGTGCTGAGCAATCGACAGTTGGACGTCTGTTCCTGGCCGGCCAAATTTTCGTAAGTTTGATTGTCGAAGAAACGACATTATGCGCGGCTCCTAGTGTCCGCGCCATCCATGGCACTTTCTGCGTCGCCATCCTCGGCAACGGACTGACTGAATCGATTTGCGAATTAACAATCTACGATCGATTTCAGGTCATCGATTAAACAAAAATTCTTTTGTATTGAACAAGGCCCACAATACGTCCTCGTATCCCTTCCGCTGGTCCAGTTGCTTTTCGAGATAGGCGAGTACGAATTTCAATTCACTCTCGCGAGGCGGGCGGGCGAACGCAGCGTAAAACAACTCCGTGACCCTGTCGGCTTGATCCATTTCTTCATTTGCCGACAAGGCAGCGACGCGTCCCGTGCCACTCGAAATTATCCCCTGCACATCCGTTGAATTCAACAGATGCAATGACTGAGCGAGATTCGCCTCGGCACTCCGCTCGCACTCACAGGCACTCTGCGCCTGAGGCTTGCCAAACACCAACAAAAAGTAATCGTTAAAAGCGTTATCGGGCAGTTGAACGGCAAGAGTCCCCTGTGGCATCCCGGCAAAATTCACTCGCGTCCCGGCAACTTGGTTGAGAGCATCGTAAAGAGGCTCGGCATTCAGTCGTCGCGGATAAAAACTGGAAAAATTCTGTTTGTCCGACTTATTGTATTCGTTTGGTTCCGAGCTGAGCTGGTAGGCGCTGGAATTACAGATCGTCCGAACCATCTCTTTCAAGTCAAACTTGGAACGAACAAAGTGCTCCGCCAAGGCGTCGAGCAACTCGGGATTCGACGGAGGATTGGTAACTCGCATATCGTCTTCAGGATCGACGATTCCTCTTCCGAAGAAGTGTTTCCAGTAACGATTCGCCAGGGCTCGTGCGAAGAAAGGATTGTTCGGTTCCGCCATCCAGTCCACCAGCATATGGCGTGGATCTTCGTAGGGAGCGATATCCAATGCTTCTCCACCCAAACCGGCGGGCTTTAGATCTACATTCGTGCGAGGATTTTTAGCGGTCGCAATACCACCGCGGTGAAACACTTCTGTGTTGTTGACGCCTCGTCGACCAGCTCTCAGGCCCACCTGCGAAAAGAATGCCTGAAAACTGAAGTAATCACTTTGGCCCCACTTTTCGAACGGGTGATGGTGGCAGCGAGCACACTGAATCCGCATCCCTAGGAACAGCTGAGCCGTGTCCTCGACT
>JBLHLE010000580.1:0-5438 GCA_047620805.1 Pirellulaceae bacterium | reverse complement strand
GAGTTCCAACTACCCCCTAGTGAAAGCTAGCCTGTCGTTTGGCATAAGTACTACTTGGGAATGCCATCCCTTGGCCTGCAAAGAGAACTAGCTATTTCAACAAATTCGGGACCCATTCATCCTGCCGTCCAAGTTCACCCGAGTGATTGACTAGCAGCGGCAGAAAGCGAGAATCGAAACTTTGGGTAGCCGGTTGATCCCCGGCGAACGGTTCCCGCGGTGCGGTGGTACTTGCCTTCCACGCCCGCGGCAATCGGCCCGTCTAATTTGAAAGGCAAGATTCTATGGACGGAAGATGGGAGAACGTTCGGCGTCTATTTAAAAACGCTCTAGACGACCGAGAGGATGTCATGTTGGCCAAATTCGAGGCGGTGGACTGGCTCAACGCAGACCCACCCAATCGAGATTTCTACTTCCAGATCACCGAAGAAATCAGCGGCCAGTTGAAGTTTTACTTCGCTGCAGAGATTGAGAAGGGGCGAGATTCTTGGGAGTTGCTAGTTAGCAAAACACGCTCGTACTACGAGTTTGTAGGCAGTAGGCATGCGATTACGCTCTTCAAGACGGCTGCAACACCTATGGCCATCTGTTCCCCGGCCAAGAGGCCGACGCGGTGGTCGGGATGCGGGCGATGCTGTTTGATGACCAACCCGAGGAAATGCGGGCGACCGGAACGCATGGTAATTGCCAGTTATCAACTCGTGATGCGCAGCGCCAGGCGCAGCAGATGGCACGCGAAACGGGGCGAACGGATGCGAAGGGGTGCGAGACTCTCAGTAACGCTAAGACGCAAAGCGAATCGCCGAAGCCTTTACAGATTGCGGACTTGGGCGACGACGTGCGATGTGATGCGAGAGGGAACGAAAGTAAACCAGGCAAACCTCGAACAGGCAATAAGGTGATGTTGAATCACTATTGCATGTTGGCAAATCAGCCACGCATGAAGGCTCGTATGGCCGAGGACGAGAATACGATTGAATTTCAATTCGTCGGCATTACGAATCTACCCGACAAGAAGATGCCTCACATGCACAACGGGAAATTGACGTTCACCGATAAAGATAATATCACTTCCTCGTGGACGCTGTACGTCGATGGCAAAGCGAGCGAAGATCACTCGTTTGAACTGACCCGAAAGAAGTGAGCATTTCGTAGTACGTCGCGGCATCGCGTATCACAGAAAGGGGACGATTCTACTTCGTCAACTTTTGAATAGTGGCGACGGAACGTCGAACGTCTCGTTCGGTTGTGCGGTGGTTCATAATCACCATTCGCAATGTGCTCTTACCAGCGAGCATCGTTGTCGACAACATTAACTCGCCACTGGCGAGAGTGGCTTCCATTAATTCGTCGTCTCGTCCGCCGCGTGACTGCTCAGTTTCCCCGGCCTTCCGGCGGTGTCGAAAGGTTACGACCGACAGACCGACTCCCTCAACCTCCAACAGTTCGTTTTCGCTGAGCAACTCGGCGGCCAGTTGGGCAAGTCGCAAATCCTCGCGAATCTGTGTGACGATTCCGTCAACTCCAACTGACCGCAGGACTGCCCAAACCGACAGCACTCGGGCCGGACGAGATAACTCCGGGCCGCGTTTCAAAAAGTTCACTTCATCCTCAGGCAAGTCCTTAAGATAATCGCCGGTGGCAGTAAACGTGCGTTCTAGCAGGTCAGTATCTCGCACTAATACGCAACCGGTTCCCAAAGGACAATACAGCCATTTATGCGGATCCAATGTCAGCGAGTCCGCCTCATCGATTCCGGCAAAGGAGCCCCGCAGTTCGGGAACGGCGGCAGCGAAACCACCGTAAGCTCCATCGACATGAAACCACAATTCGTGCTCCTTGCAAATCTGGGCCACCGCAGAGAGCGGATCAATTGCCCCCGAATTAGTTGTCCCCGCGTTGGCCGCCACAAAGAACGGGATCAGCCGGGCCTCCCGATCGACCGCGACGTGAGACTCGAGTTCGTCAACTCGCATGCGAAACTGTTCGTCCACCTCGACGACTCGAATACATTCCGAACGAAACCCGAGTATCTTGGCAGCTTTGTCAATCGACGCGTGACCTTCGCGGGAAACATAAATCACGCCCCGCTCCATCACATCGCGTCCGTACTTTTCGCGAGCTGCAGCTAGTGCAATCAAGTTCGCAGTGGAACCGCCACTCGTAAAAATCCCGGCGACATTCGGATCGAAAGAAAGCATCTCTGCAATCCAGCGAACGACCGTCAATTCCAACGCGGCGACTGTGGTGCCGCCCAACCAGCTGCCGCCAAACGGATTGGTACCTGCTGCCAGCATTTCGCCCATTGCTCCGGCGAAACTTGAAGGGCAGGGGATATGGCCATGAAACCGAGGGTGGTTTACCAACGTCAAATCAGGAACGACGCGTTCAAAGAAGAAATCCAAACAGTTCGCCAGGCCAACTCCGTCACGAGGGATCGGTTCGTCGACCAAACTCATGAAGTCGCTGCGACTTCCTCGATGGGCCACCTTCTGCTCGCCAAGAGTTGAGAGGTGGTCAACGAGACGGTCCACCAAGTTGTAACCGAGCTTCCGCATCGTTTCCGCCGATGGGTCCAGCGACGGTCTTTCAGCCCCGTCGCTCGCCTGCTGCGGTTCGTTACTATCGGTATGCGATGTCATCGTTGGGCTCTGCCAGTAAATTAAAATAATTGTCCAAATCGGATGCTGCGACCAGTTCCCAAGGTAACACGATTACAGGACATCGCGGTAGCTGCGTGCCGTTTCTAACGAATTCAACAGTTGCACGCGAGGCGGCGGCGGGGAAATTGGGAGAATCTCGGAAACCGATTTCAGCACTATTCTTTTGCCATCGGGAATCATGTATCCTGAAATGTTGAGGGTCGCCCGATAAATTCGCTCAATACACAAATTGAGTACGTTGCGGCGGCGAGGTTCCAACGCGAAATAGAAGGTCAATCCAAGATGCTGATCGCAATAGTATTACTCGTTGTCGCTACGGGTTGGATCGCTTTGAAGACACGCTCGGCCTATTGCTCCTTTGGAGGCCGCGAACCAGTAACAGTCTACGACGCGGCAACTTGGCCCCCATTTCTCATCGCGATTGCGGCCTACCTAATCGCCAGCACTTACGAGGTCGCTCTGCCAGGATGGAGTTACATCGCTATTTGGGTAGCTTCAGTGGTCAGCATCATCGGCATTATCAAACTCGGTATGATCATGGGCGACAAACCACTTTGCTAAGGGCCGAATCGTAGTTGTGAATCTAACCGAGCTGTTGCAGCCACCCGGACGCTACAATATTCAGTAGTTCGTCCAACTCCTCGTCTTTAACGTCCGATTCGCTTGCGACGACAGCGTCGATCTCGCGGGCCCGTCTGGATGGAACCAGCCATTGCGGATCCCATCGCTCAATGGTCTGACGTTGTCCCACGTTGTCAGCAGCTCTTTCGCCGACCGCTTCCTGTTGGCTCGATGCGGCAGCGAAGGCGACCGCTCGCTGTAGCGCGACGGGAAATGTTACCCCGTCGCCAAATTGCCGCGAAAAACCGGTGAAGTCAAATACGCTGACACCGTCGTCGTCGTTGAGGTCGGCGTATTCGGGAGCGCCATTTTGTCCAGTGGATTGTCCAAACCAATAACTGAACGTCGTGAAGTCGAACACCGACACGCCCTCGTCACCGTTCCAGTCGCTTTCCATGCGGTACAGACCGTTCGAATTACTTCCCGTCAGCCGATAGGCATCACCACTGGCTCCGTCGCGGTTGCCATCCAAGGGTTCACCACCTAGATCGGTAACCGTCTCTCGAATTTCGAGTTGGTAAACTCCGTCCGCAAGCTCACCCGCGGCGAACGTCAGAGTCAACACACTACCGGTGAGGTTGAAATGTTCAGGCAATATATTGAATACGACATCGTCGTCGACTGGAGCGTTCTTTCCCAAATTCGTCAGGACAAGATCGCTGGGTGAGGCAGCTACCGGTTCGCTGAAATTCACGACGAGAGATGCGAGCCAGCTTCTCTGAGCTTGCCAGCTCGTAGGCTGTGCTCCCTTGCTCAAATCGGGCGGATCGATTCGAACTGAATTTATCGCTACATCCAAAACTTCTGGGGCAGCGGAAGCAGTCCCAGGAGTCGCGATGTTGGCGTGCCAGCTTTCCGCGTCATCTCCCCACAATTGAACGTCCGACCGAACAAGCGACAACCCACCGCCAGCCGCTTCGACCGGCCACGGTAACGTCGTACCATACACAACTTCGTCTTCTAATAGCAGCGGAATGAATTCGGGCTCGTCCAGCGGAGGTATATCGGGCCGCAGCAACTGTACGCGTTCCCCACCATTACTCAATTTTCCAGCGTATCCACCGATCAACTCAATGGCTCCATCGAGTCCGTAATACGTTCGAAACGCATCAACACGGCCAGCGTTTGCGGGATTGTCTGGATCAAACGATAACACGACAACTCGGCCGCCATCAGCGATCGAAAGTCCATCCGGAAAAGTGAAATCCACTCCGTCATGCAACTGCCAATTCGTGAGTTCAACGACAGCGCCACTCGGATTATGTATCTCCACAAACTCGAGATCGCCCGCGTCGACACCGCCAACGCCATCGGGATCGATCGGATTGTACATAAGTTCGCTAATCACCAACGGCCCGACTCGGGGCCCGCTATTGACTCCATTTAAAGACAGAGCAGCCTGCGGATACATTTCACCGACTGCGTTGGGCCAGCGGCCCCACGACTCGCCGTTGGCTTGCGCACCAAACTCCACGTTGTCTATAAACCGAACGATATCGCCAGCACCATTGGCTTCGACCAGCCACACATCGTCGCCGTGAGCACCACTGAGCGCAAAGTCGTTTGGACTTGGAGTCGCTGGTGTCGGATTGAAGTGTGTTTCGTTGATCACCAAATACTGCCCGGCAAGTACTATCGTGTTGGGCGGCAACGGATACTTTGCCAACTGATTAACACTATCGCTCAAATACCAACCGCCGATATTGATATCTGCTGCGGTTGGATTGTACAGTTCAATCGAGTCAACTTGTGGCAAGTCCGTGTGACTGAGCACTTCGTTAATTACAACACTGTCTAGCGGGCCGACACCGTCTATGGCGGGCGTTCCCGCAAACTCAGTACTCGAACGCCAGTTGATTGGATCGCTATAGTCACCAACGGTATCGACCACTTCCAAAGTACCGCCTCGTCCGTCCGCAGCAACGGGCCAGCCAGCTGAATCGTTGTAGGCAAATTCATGGATCGTGCCGCTCAGAGAGTCCTCAATCTTCACCGCTTCGCCGCCATTGTTCAACGAACCGCTCGCGAACTCGCCTGCGATATTTAACCCAGTACCATACCGAATCTCGAATGCCGCTTGATCCTTGACTACCAAGACATGCTCGTTGGGGTTCAGCGTGACATTACCAAAGGTGAAAATGACGCCCGCTGTAA
>JBLHLE010000579.1:0-5442 GCA_047620805.1 Pirellulaceae bacterium | reverse complement strand
TGAGTCGTAAATCCGTCGGTTCGGCCATGGTAGGGATAGTTTCGCCGAGTTTTAAACTGAGGCAATTTCTTCGACAAATCGCGTTGCCAAGCCTGCATCAGCGTTGCCTCTGGCTCGCGGGCAGGGTCGAATAGCAAGCCAATGTCTGCGATCCGCGGTTTGCCGTCGTAGATTGGTGTAAACGTGTGGACGCTCAGATGCAGAACCGTCTGATCTTTTCGAACGCGCGAACTGATCTCCCGTTCGACCGCCCTTCGGTAGGGAACATAATACGCAACTATTATCGCGTTCTTTTCCGTTTCGCTCAACGACTTCGTAAATTCAGAAAACAAGGCTGGGTGTCCAATTGATCGATTCAGTTCGACCAGCAGTCGCGAAACGGACGCTTCAAATAGTGTGCAGTTTAATTGCCGCGACAAGTTTGTTGCCATTTCGATCGCATTGGGATCGTAGCCTCGATGACTTCGCAGTACATCGTTGTACCCACGGAACAGATGCCGATAGGCTGGTGGTACTGTTGGCGACGCGTGCTCGCAAGTGACAATAACATCAGGCTTCATCGGAATGCAACATCTTTCCCGTTGCCAGGCAGTTACAGAGTTCGCGGTAGGTTTCAACGAATCCGTTTTCGGGTGAGTGCCGGGCGACGTGGTCTAGAATGCGGCGAGCCAACGGGCCTTGATTGAGAATGACGCTCAATGCAGCGGCGGTTTCTGTCGGGACTTGAAGTAATGGCGCCGCCAATTGGTGCCACAATTCGTTGGCAGTCAATGGAGCCGATATTCCAAAGGCTTGCAGAAAATCCGTGTCGGTTATGATCGTCTTGTCAGCATCGCGAATCACGTCGGTCAAGATCGCCGCTAGGCGTTCAGTGGCTAAGGATTCTTGATGTTGAGCGTCACTCCACTGTTGGCATACCAACCGCTGCAAAGTAGCGACAATAAGTTGGCAGATCGCGACATCGGCAGCGGGGCATTCCTGAATGTCGAGTACCCGGATTTCGATGGCATCCCGATCAAAGCGAGCGATAGCTCCACGCGAATTCAGCCATTCGTGCTGCAAGATGCCATTTGGATCAAAGGGAGCGATGTCGCCATACATCTTTGCCAAGATCTCGCGTTCGTAGTCTTCTCGAGTGAAGACCGCTTCGGGGATTACCAGGCCGCTGACAGATGGCACGCGCTTCGCGTTCGTTCGGTACACTTCCAAGCGCGTGTCGCAAAAACCACTTACGCGACCATCGATGATTGGAGAACTGGCAGCGAGTGCGGGCAACAGTGGGAGCAGCAACCGGATCGCCGCGTGGAGCCTGCCAAATTCAGCGTCACTGGCAAATGGCAGGTTGATGTGTACGCTTTGCAAGTTTGCCCACCCGTGTCCCGTGCAGTCAAAGACTCGATTGAACGCTGCATACACTTCGCTGTAATCGTGAGGCCAAAGTTGCAGTTCTTCGTGCGGATTCATCCAGGGATGTACTGCAGTTGGCATTAGCTTGGCACCGTGCCGCAACAGCAGACCGTTAATCCTGGCGACATTTTCCTGGAAACGCTCGGCGAGTCCATCCAGAGAACGAGCGGGCGCGGTCGTCTTGAGTTCGACTACATGCAACGCTAACTCGTTCGACCAAGTGATGTCGCCCAGTTCCACCTCGGATTCGCAACCTCCTGCCACTTCATGTAACAGGCGATCAGTAATGGGGAAAACGTCTAAGGAGTCCCCTGTTACGATCATGTATTCCAACTCAATGCCAAATGCCTCAAAGAGGCCCAATCGACTTACCATTGCCAACGCGTCCCTGTCTTGGATGTTTCAATTCTCGATAAGAAGACACTCATGATACGTCGATACAATTCATCTCTCAGCACAGAGTCTTCTTCTCCCGATTCAATGGTTGGATTGTCGTTGATTTCGATAATGTAGAAATTCTGTCCCGACTGTTTGACATCGACACCATAGAGGCTCTTGCCGATCAGGTTGGCCGCCTTTAATGCCATACTGACAGCCTTCCTTGGCGCGGATTCGATGGGAAGTGATTCAACGCGACCGTATCTGCCTTGGCCTTGTTGCTCTTGCTTAATGATTTGCCAATGTCCTTGAGCCATGTGATACTTGCACGCATACAACGGCTTGCCGTCGATGATGCCGATACGCCAGTCGAATGTGGTCGGGAGGAATTCTTGTGCGACGATCAGTTCCGATTCGCTCAGCAACCCCTTTAGTTGTTGAAGCAATTCTTCGGATGTTTCGCTCTTCGTGACGCCCACCGAGAATGCACTGTCCGGTTTCTTTAGCACGCAGGGAAGCCCCATTTCCGATTCGACTTCACAAACATTGTCGCGATGGACGATCATGGTCCGCGGAGTGGGGATTTTGTGTCGCGTCAGCAGTTCGGCCAAATAGACTTTGTTGGTGCAGCGTGCAATGGAAACTGGGTCATCTATCACAACGAGTCCTTGGTTCGCGGCGCGGCTCGCGAACCGGTAGGTATGATGATTGACGTAGGTAGTTTCGCGGATAAACAAGGCGTCGAATTCGGCGAGTCTTCCGTAGTCGTCGCGGGTGATCAGCTCGCTGCGAATTCCCATCGACTCCGCTGCCTTAATAAACTTCTTTAAGGCCACCGGGTCCGAAGGGGGTTCTGGGTCGTTGGGATTGTAAAGGATTGCCAGATCGTAGCGGGATTTGGCCCTCTTCTTCACGCGGGTTCCGCGGCCACCGAAGTGCTCGGCAGCGACTTCCGCGAGGAATTCCCGGTGCGATTCTGGAATCTCGTTGGCCGAAATTGTCGCGGCGCTTCGCATCTGCCAATGCCCGTCTTTGTCCCGAGAAAACTGGGCACGCAACAACGGCGATGGCAGTAGATTGTACAAATGTCGGGAGAGTCGATCGTACCGCTTCGTTGGATTGCGACCAAAGTAGATGCTCAAAGTAAACGTGTCAGATTGAATTCGCGACATACACTTTTGTATAAGGTCATCCAATTCAGCAGATACCTGACGAACGATTGCCTTCGACTTGATGTCTTGAATGGCGTTGACGCTGGGTTGCGGGCGGTGACCGCGTGCTTCGGCCAACAGAGAAACGTAATACCCGGTACTTTGGTAGCGGTAAGAGGAGCAGAGGTTGATTAGTTTCACAGAGCGAAGTTCGCTAAACTCAGTCTTCGTCAGGTAGTTCTTCGCGTCGACCACATCGACGCCGGGGATTTGGAACGGCCATTTCTGTGGATCATTGACCACGATCAGTATTGGCACGTGGGAGTCCTTTCTTTTTTCCGGGAGTCAAAATCATTAAGTTTGCGTCATAGGTTAGCGCGCCAAGCAAGATAGCGCAGACGACTCGGTCGACGCTCACGAGGTAGTAGTTGTTGCTGGGAGCGATCGGGTTTGGCAGATAGGGGTCGGCGATACTGACCATTTTTGTCTTGCGATCGTAGCCGCACAGAACCACAAAGTGCCCAGTCGGCAGGCCATTCACGTCGTCCGACCGGCAATCAATACCGATTTCTCGCTTCGCTCGATAGAGAAAGGTCGAGCTCAAACCCGCGATGATCGGAATCGACCGATTCAGATACTGACGGATCAATTTGCGGGTCAAGTCCGTCATTCGCAATTGACCACCAGCCTCGAGGAACTTCTGGTATTCGCGACAGGCGAATTTCAACTTGGCATCGTCTTTCGCACTAATCTGTTCACCGAGTTTTGCGCGAAGCTCCGGGCGTCCCCGGCCGTATTCGTCAAACCAACTCGGGTCAAACACGCGTACGTTAAACGTATAGATCGTCGCGTCGTAGCCCCTAGCGAGAGCGTGTTGTCCAAGCAGCGATCCCAACGATCCGCCGTCGCTCAGGCTGGCCGCTTCGTCAATGACTTGTTTCAGCGGCAATACATCGGTGAAGTATCTATACACCGCGTGCAAACAAGTGGGACCGCAAGTGGTGTTGCTGGGTTGAGGCTGAATCTCGAAGTCGACCTCATCCATGGATTTGTTGCTACTCCTCAAAGTAACGCGATTGGCTTGGAAACCTTCAGCCCGCATCGCTCACCGCTGATCGACAGTGAATGCAGGACGCGCGAATTATGAGCCTGTCTTCCTGAATTAGCAATAGGTCAATTTGTGTTTCCGACAACAACAACTTTGTCGCAAACAAGCAGCGGGAAAGAAGATCACCGCCAGACAGTCTTACGGACCAAAAAAGGACTCACAACAAATATTGCAAGTCCTTGATTGGTAGTAAGTGCGAGAGGGGGGGAGTTGAACCCCCACGTCCGTAAGGACACAGGATCCTAAATCCATCGCGCCTGCCAACTCCGCCACACTCGCATTAGGAGACGAAATTTTACGACAATTTCGTGGCGAGTCTACCCCGGATCGCTGGGAGTGGTGTGATTTCGGCGAGCAAATGCCGGATTCGCCCGTATTTGCCAATTTGACTTATTCAGCCACGTCCACATGGGTAACGAACCTCTCTGTCTTGCCGTAAACATCTTCTACGTCGTAGCTTCAACCCGTTCCCAACACGGTTGTAAGAACTGCGGACAGTGAAGGTAACCTGATTCTATCAGAATTGCAGTCCAATCCGACATCGGAAACGACTTCGGCTTCATCGTTCGACGCAGTTTCTAAGTCCGCTCGGAGTTTCTAAGTCCGCTCGGAGTTTCACTCCGACCCAGGTTAGCGGGTGCGGTTCGAGACGTCCGTCCCGATCTGCACGGCCATCCCAGATTCGTCCACCGGCCACCAATCGGAAGCATGCACTGGTCAATGAAACCGGAACCCGCACGGACGCTACGAGTTCATCGTGCGAATTGAGTGCCAAGCCAACCCTGCTACTCCACCGAGAAATCCGCCGATGGGCAACGCATATTGCCGCGTGAATTCCATTGTTGTGTTTGGCGTGGAATAACTTGTCAGAGGCAGTTCTCCACGGATGGTGGCCACAAAAAATGCAAAGGCAACAAAAATCGACGCGCCGACGACTGCACCGTATATCAGCGATCGCTTTCCGGAATCGCCACGGCCAAATATGGCAACGGCGATAACGAAGGCGACCATTGTTGTACCACCAATCAATTAATTAGATTGTGTTAGCTTCAGCGAAACGCCAAAAATGAGGACGAGGCCGAGCAGAGTTCTTGCTGTGAATCTTGGAAGCATCGAGGACCTCCTTCGAGATCGTGGCATTGTACCGCAAAACGCCGATGTTTCGCGTTGAACGGCGGGAGATACATCAGTTGATGAAACCAAAGCATGCCGGTACTTAATCTGCTGCAAGCGTTTAGTACCCATCGGGGGTGCATGTCAGGGATCGTAGCCTTTGGGCTGCTTGTCGTGCGGGTACCGAGCGTCGGCGGTAGGTTTGGCCGGGTCGGTTTGTCAGCAGCCGCACCAATCGGTCGTCAACGCGCCGCGATGACGCCCGAAAAATAAGAAAATCCTCCG